>CAZANL010000048.1:0-13980 GCA_964486115.1 uncultured Planctomycetota bacterium | reverse complement strand
GGGATGCAATGGAGTTCACTCGTCAGCGGATAAGCGATGAACAGTATGCCTGGGTCGAAGGACTCAAAGACAAGCGCAAGATCCGCGATCACTTCTTGCTGGTGCATGGATCTCCCTGCAACATGAACGAGTATCTGAGTGGACCGGATCGCTACACCAAGAACCTGCAGCGGATGAGCGAGGCTTACGGCGAGTATCCGATCTGTTTTTTCGGTCACACGCACAAGCCGGTCGTGGTGTCGGCGGGCCAGATCAAGCAAGGTATCCACCACAACGTCTCGATCAAGTTGGAGCGGGACCGAACGTACATGATCAATCCCGGCAGCGTCGGGCAGCCACGGGACGGTTCTCCCCGGGCCAGTTATCTGATATACGATAGCGCCGAGCATGCGGTGCACTTCCAGCGTCTGGAGTATCCGTATCAGGAGACCCAGCAGGGGGTGCTCGCAGCGGGCCTCGCGCCCAAGTTCGCCGATCGCCTGGCCCTGGGGAAATAGGAGAGGAGGATGGCCCAGATGGTGTGCCCTCATTGCGGCAGGGAAGTCCTTGATGACATGTGTGACACCTGCGGACCGGTCGTGCCCTTGATGCGAAGGGCCGACGAGCCCGCGGCCCCGGCTCTTGTGGCCGCCAGGGGCAGCCACCAGCAACTTCAGCCGACGGCTGGCACGAACATGATGCTGGGGATCGTTTTGCTGGGCTTGATCGCGATGGTGGTGCTCGGTGGCTGGGTGCTCTATCGCTGGCAGCGCAGTGAGGCGGTAAAGGCAGCCGGGCCGCTCACTCCGGACCAGCGGCTGGTCAAGGTCAGGGATGCGATCAAGGAGGAGCGATTCGAGGCGGCTGCGGCTCGCCTGGCGGAACTGGACGCGGCTGTGACCGACGAGCCAGCGACGGTCTATCTCGATCGGCTGGTGATTGCACTGACGGATACCAGTCGCAATCCCGGGAAGGCTTTTCTGGCCTGCTCCTGGCTCGAGAGTCACAAGAATTTCGACCTGCGCCAGTGTGGTAAGTTCGGACGAGATGTTCTGGAGCGGCGTGCGCGCAGGCGCCTCGAAGAGGCCGAAGGACTGTTCAAGCAGAAGAAGTTCAGCGAAGCACTGGCGGCCTACCAGGCGGTTCCGGATGGAAGCAAGCATTCTGGTCGGGCGCGAAGGCAAGAGCGGGAATTGCGCAACGAACTGTCTACCGGGTTGCTGGAGCAGGCCCGGAAAGCATTCGAGGAGGGCAAGCCGCTGAAAGCGGACAAGATGCTGTTCGACGTTGTCGGCAAGATCAAGGTCAGCCGTCTTGCGGAAATGAAACAGCTGCAGGCGGAAATCCGATTGGCCCTCGGAAAGGCGGCCCGGGAGAGCTACGCCAAGGGGGATGGGGTGGCGGCGCTCAAGTATCTGCACGTCCGCCGTCATAGTGCGCAGTACTTTGGGCTGTACAAGAAGATCCAGCAGGTGGTCCGCCTCTCGCTCAAGGCCGAGGACTTGGTCGCGGAGAATGATCTGGAAGGGGCCAAGAAGCTCTGGCGAGAGGTTCTGTCTCTGGAGAGCGCCTCTTCGAACCACTATCACAAGTCGGCCCAGGCTGGCGTGGCGAGACAGGAAAAGGACCAGGAGAACAAATAGGCCTGCGCTGCTCGACCCTGGGCAGCAGAAATGTCCCAGTCGCCCGGTATACTGCTCCTAAACTGGGAGGGGTGTGCCCGGCAAACAACAGTAGCTCGGTGAGAGAGAGTCCTTGGTTTCTCGTTACGAACGCATCCTGAACCTGATGGCGTCGTTATTGACGGCGCGTGAGCCGATCTCACTGGAGGAGATCCGGGAAACGGTCATCGGCTATGAGGAGGGTGCCGATGCGACCGTTCGGAAGCGTTTCGAGCGGGACAAGCGGGCCCTACGCGAGATGGGCCTGGTCTTACGGATGATCCATCCGCTGGGAGGGCGTCCCGGGGGCTATGTGGTCGACCGGAGCAGCCTGATTCTGGAGCCCCTGGAGTTGTCTCCGGAGGAGTCCCAGATGCTCTCGCTGGTCAGCAGGCATTTTCCCGTGGAGCCGGCGAGTGCTCTGGCCGCCAACCTGCAAGCGGCGCTGCTCAAGATCCACATGGCGTCTCCAGACATCGACGAGATGCCGCCAGCGCTGAAGGCCGACTGGGTCTCTTCGGGAGTGTGTGATCCTGCGATATACGACATGCTGTCCCGCGCCTCGCTCGAGACGCGGTCGGTAGAGTTGCGTTATCGCGCTCTGGACGGCACGTCGGAGACGACTCGAACCGTCGACCCTTTTGGGTTGGGTTTCTATCACGGGCTCTGGTACCTGGTCGGATACTGCCACATGCGCAGGGCCATCCGCACCTTCCGGGTGAGCCAGATTGTCGAGCAGCCCAAGCTGGTCAAGGGGACCTCGTTCCGTGTGCCAGAGGACTTCCGGCTGGAAGACCATCTGGACCGGCGAAGCTGGGAAATGGGGCAGGGGGCCGCTCGAGAGGCCTGGATTCTATTCGACAGCGACACGTTCTGGATCGCTGGGCGGCGGTTCCAGGCCCATGACCTGGAGCCGGCTGAAGACGGGTCAGGCCGGGTGCGGGCTCGTTTTGTCGATCCCGACCGATTGCTCGGCTGGCTACACGGGTTCGGCACTCACGCCAGGATCCTCTCGCCGCCCGAGCTGGTGACTCGCTGGCGGGAGTTCAAGTCAGAGGTGGCCCGCCGGCACGCGGGTGAGGGCAGCGCTCCCGCGCCTCTCAACGGTGGCTGCGCTACAGCTGACACCGCCTGGCGAAAGCCGGCTCGCGTGAAGAAGACCGACAGCAGCCGGCTAGCGCGGATCCTGACCTTGATTCCCTTCCTGGCGCGTCATCCGGGAATCCACGTGGACGAGGTGTCCCATCTCTGCGGCATTCCTGGGGGAGAGGTGCTGGAGGACTTGCGCGAGATCCTGATGTGTGGCCTGCCACCGTATCTGCCTGACGATTACATCGGCGTTTACATCAATGACGGACACATCACGCTGCGCTGGGCTGACCACTTCTCTTGCCCCACGCGACTCAACTTGACCGAGGCGCTGGCGCTGCGGCTTGCTCTGGACCGCGTTCTGGGCACCTCCGACGGGCCGGCCTGCCGTCTGCGCGAGCGCATCGAGTCGGTCCTGCCGCCTGGCTTGACGGACCATCTGCAGTCACTGGCCGAGCGCATTCGTGTGGCCAGCGGAGGCAATGCGGAGGTGATGACGCCCCTGCTAGAAGCGCTGGCTCGGGGGCGGAAGGTGACGGCCGAGTACTACGCTCTCTCGTCCGGACAGCTGACCCAGCGGGTGCTGCACCCGTACAAGCTGCTGGATCGTGCCGGTACGCTGTACCTGGTGGGGTACTGTGAGTTGAGAGGAGGCATCCGTTCGTTCCACACCGGACGGTTTCGCAGTGTGTCTGCGCGTGACGAGCTGTTCGAGTGGCCCGAGGATGTCCCTTCGAGCACGCTGATCGAGGGAGGAGCGGGAGAAGAGGCGCTGATCCACTTCGACAGTTCGATCGTTCAGCGGATCGTGGATATCTTCGAGCCCGAGGTGTACCAGCGCACCGAAGATGGTGGGGTGCTCGTGCGGCTGAAGCTGGTCAGCCAGCGCTGGATCATTTCCTGGCTGATGTCGTTGGGGCCGACCTTCGAGGTGCTCGCTCCGCGCTCGCTGAGAGCCGAGCTGGCCAGGCTCCATTGATTTTAGCCGTCGCCGGGCGCGTTCCTGGCGTCCAGCTCCAGCCCACGGTAATGGGCGTGCAACTTCGGGTCCTCGCGAAGCGGAGTGAAGTCGGCTTCATCGACTGATTTTCGCCAGAACACGTCGTTCAAGTTGATCGCTTGCCGCAGATGTTGGAACGATTCGGTCAGCTTGCCTCCGCGGGCCGCGATGCGCGCTAGCACGTAATAGGCCGGGGCGAACCGTGGGTCGTAGTCGAGCGCTTGCGTGAGGAGGACTTCCGACATCATCAACTCGCCGCGCAGGCAGTGGATCCGGCCCAGGCCGTAGAGCGAGCGGACATGCTTGGCGTTGATGTCGAGGGCGGCCTGAAAATCCATCGCCGCATTATCCAGCTCACCGATGCTGGAGAGAACGGCTGCCCGATTGCAGTAGGCTTTCGCGTGCTTCGGCGCCAGCTGAATCGTGTGGGTGTAATCTACGATCGCCTCATCGGCGTCGCCGATTGCCTGGCAGACCAGCCCACGGACGTACCACGCTTCGGAGTTTTCGTCGTCCTGCTCGAGCACTTCACTCAGATCGTCGTGAGCGTCGTCGTGGAGGCCGAGTCGCCAGCGGCAGATGCCACGGTAGTACACACCTTGTATCGAGAGGGTATCCCCGTGGCTGAGCAGCTCATCGAGCGCGCCCTGATAATCCCCCGCCTCGTAGGCCAGGTAGAACTGCTCTTGGAGCGTCTCCATTCTGGCCTCTGAGTCACCGACTTCGTCTTGTTCGGGTTCTTCCTCCTCCGACTGGAGTCTGAACAGACCCGATTGTGGGTCGGCCTGCACCTCGGGGGATGGCTGTTTCTTGCGTCGCCTCTTTGCCTTTCGGCGGGGGCGCTGGGGTTCCTCGGCCAGTGTGGCGGTCACCGCCCACTCCTCCTCCATCTGGACGCCGTCTTCGGTGGCGGCGGGAATCGGTGCCTGCGTTCCGGTCTCCTGTTCGTAGAAGGCGGCTCGCGAGCGGTAGACCCGCACGAACTGGTCGAAGCCCATGCTGCAGAAGTGGTCTCGCGAGCGGCTGTCCGGGAACAGCACGGAGACCGCCCCTTTCAGCTGGAGCGCCTTCTGTGCCAGGTCCACCATCCAGCCGCAGAGCCGTGCATCCACCTCCTCGGCCTGACTCAGATCCAGCACGAGCTGCCGTGCCCCCAGCGAGCAGGCTGCCTTGAGATGGCGAGTGATCCGATCGGTTCGACGCTCGCTGGTGTTGAGGACCTTGCCGAGTGTCTCGACCAGCAGATGCCCCTCATGCATCCGTAGAGATAGGTCGGCGTCGAAGCGCAGCGAGCCCTTGCATTTCGGACAGGCGAAGCCGGCCGCCAGGGCCGTGGTCAGGTTGGTCTTGCCGCAGCGGCAGCGATACGGCTCCCGGGCTTCGACCGCCTCGGTGTCGGAGTCCACCCCGATCCACCCCTTGCGGACCAGGATTTCCTCCAGAGGGACCTCTGCGCCAGAGGTTTCTCTCAGTTCTTGTTGGATCTTGCGCGCTTCGTCCAGCTGGGACAGGCTGATGTGGTCGGCTCGGGGCGCCACACGCGGGGCCTTTCCGGAGAGGACGTAGCGCAGGTCCTCTCTCAGGCTCGCCGCGTCGGGATAGCGATCGGCCGGATCTCGGGCAAGCAGTCTCGTGACCAGCTGCACAACGGGTTCGGGGATCTCCGGCGCATGTTCACAGAGCGAGGGGACGCGTCCATGGACTTGGCGATAGACCACCGAGAAGGGGTCGCCTTCGAACGGCAGCCGCCCGGAGAGGCAGTGGTACATCGTCATGCCCAGCGAATACAGATCCGATCGCGCGTCGAGCTTCTCCCCGCGGCATTGCTCGGGGCTCATGTAACTCGGTGTGCCCGCCATCTCGCCGGTCACCGACCACTCGGTGATCGCCTGGATCGAAACGGCCAGGCCGAAATCGGTCAGCTTCACCGTGCGGTCGGTGGAGAGCAGGATGTTCTGTGGCTTGACGTCACGGTGGAGGATGTTGTGGTTGTGTGCGTGCTCCAGCGCCGTGGCGATGGCATAGGCGATTTGCAGGACGACCTTGGGCTTCAGGCGGCCCTTGGAGGCGCGCAGCTCCTCGAGACTCTGGCCCTCGATGTACTCCATGATCAGATAGAAGGCAACGTCGTCCCCCTTGAGCTTGATCAGCCGACGGATCTTCGGGTGTGAGAGTTCTCGTAGCAGCTGGCACTCGGACAGGATTCGCTGGAGTTCATCGTCGTTCTGACTGTCTCGCAGCACGACCTTGATCGCGACCTGCTCACCCGTCTGATTCTCTCCGTGGTAGACGGTGCCCATTCCTCCGGCACCCAGCTTCTGCCTGATCTTGTATCCGGCGAGCTGGCGAGGAAGGGTCCGGTCTGCGCGAGAGCTTCGTCCGGGCGTGACCTGCAGTTCCACTTGCTCGCCCGGTAGTTGCCGCTCGTCGAGTGT
This sequence comes from uncultured Planctomycetota bacterium, assembly GCA_964486115.1. Taxonomy (GTDB): domain Bacteria; phylum Planctomycetota; class JACQVV01; order JACQVV01; family CAZANL01; genus CAZANL01. Next base: position 7,816 of record CAZANL010000048.1, on the reverse strand, counting down.
GTTGTCGTGCGCTTGCTCTCCATCGGCCAGGTTGATCGGGTAGAGGCACTCGGGGCAAGGGATGAGTCGGTAGGTCAGCTGGAACCGAGTTGTCAGGGCACTCTCACACTCCGGACACTTCGTGGTGACGGGTTTGCACTTCTTGTAGCGTTTGTCGAGTGTTTGGTAGATCCTGGCGTAGACCCTTCGTGCCTGGCTGGTCGTCAAGTAGCCGAATTCGACGGCCGCCTGGTGCACCGCGCCTTCGTCGCCCGCCTGATCCAGGCACTCACCGAGCTCCTCACCGGACAGCAAGTCTTGTTCGATGGCAGCGTCGGAAAAGAGGGTTTCGATCTTGAGTGGCATGGAAATTATCAGTCTACCACATGGAGTCGGGGAGCAGCTTCTTGTCCTTGGGGACATCATCTCTGTCTCGAGAATGGGTGGGCCAACAGCTGCCCATCTCTCTTTTCTCCGCCTGCTCATCGACGAGGGCCTTGAGTTGCTGCGCTCTTGTAGCTCTCGGTGCATGGAGGGGGGGGATAGCGAGCTGGTCGAGGGGCGGATGATCCTGCCGGATTCGCACCATCGCGGTCAGCGGCCCTCGAGGGGCCGTTGGCACGGACTGGATACTCCAGGAGCATGTGGTCGCAGTGCGGCTTTCGACGGAATCCTGTTCATGCCGATCTGGCGCTTCCAGGCTGCGTGTGAGAGGCTAACCGCATGTTTCGGTACGCCCTGACGATCTTTGTCGGCGCTTTCCTGCTGTTTCAGGTGCAGCCGTTGATCAGCAAGATCATCCTGCCCTGGTTTGGGGGGGGGCCCGCGATCTGGACCACCTGCATGCTGTTTTTTCAGCTGCTGCTGCTGGCCGGATACGCCTACGCTCATCTGATCGTTGTCCGGCTCTCACCGAAGCAACAGGGACTCCTGCACCTGGGGCTGCTGGCGCTCTCGCTGGCGTTTCTTCCGATTAGTCCGACGGAGGACTGGAAGCCGACACCGAGCGCCACCCCGCAGTGGCAGATTCTGCTGTTGTTGATGGTCACGGTGGGAATGCCGTACTGGCTGCTTTCGGCGACCGGTCCGCTGCTTCAGGGCTGGTTCAGCCGGACTCACCCCGGTCGCTCGCCCTACAGGCTGTATGCGCTCTCGAACATCGGTTCGATGCTGGCCCTGCTGAGTTATCCTTTCCTGGTCGAGCCCGCGCTGAGATTGTCAACGCAGACCGACATGTGGTCCTGGAGCTATGCGCTGTTTGCGGTCTGTTGCGGTGTGTGCGCCCTCCAGAGCTTTCGTCGTCCAGGTGGTGGAGATTTGCTGGCGCCCGCCGAATCGACTGATTCAGCAGAAGCCCCGGAGCGCCCGAGGGCGCGGGATCAGATATTCTGGCTCGCGTTGTCGGCTTGCGGCTCGGCGATGCTGCTGGCGGTGACCAACCAGATGTGCCAGGACGTGGCGGTTATCCCATTTCTCTGGGTGCTGCCGCTGGCGCTCTACCTGCTGTCCTTCGTCATCTGTTTCGGGGGGGAAGGTTTCTACGTCCGTGGAGTCTTTCTGAGCGGGCTGGCGGTGTCGATGTGGCTGACCTGGTTTCTGCTGGCCCGGGGAGTGCGGATCCATATCGGTAAGCAGATCGTAGGATATTCCATCACGCTGCTGCTGTGCTGCATGGTGTGTCACGGTGAACTGTATCGCTGCCGCCCAAATCCTCGTCATCTGACACGGTTCTACCTGATGGTGTCGCTCGGAGGTGCCCTGGGTGGAGTCTGTGTGACCCTGCTCGCGCCGATGCTGCTGGTCGACTTCTTCGAGTTGCACATCGCTCTGGTCTGCACCTGCCTGCTGGCCTTGTACGCGATGTACCGGGATGCCGATTCGCGGATGCATCGGGGGTGGTGGAGGCTCGGCTGGCTGGTGCAGATCGGTCTGGTTGCCTGGTTGGCTGTGTCGCTCTACACCGTGTCCGACTCCGAAAGGGGCCGGATACTCTCGCGAACGCGTAATTTCTACGGTGTGCTGATAGTCACCGAACGAAGCCGGGGCGAGAAGGACAAGCAGGAGAAGATGATCTTTCTGAAGCACGGGCGGATCGACCATGGCAGCCAGTACCTGGTGAAGGAACGCCGCCACTGGGCGACATCATACTATACCGAGGCCTCGGGTGTTGGCTTGGCGCTGCTCCATCATCCGCGGCGAGGGACCTCGGAAAGGCCCATGCCACTCCGGGTCGGGGTGATCGGACTGGGCGCCGGTACGCTGGCCACTTATGGGCGCAAGGGTGACTACTATTGTTTCTATGAGATCAACCCCGAGGTGGAGCGGCTAGCGAGACACTGGTTCACCTTTCTCAAGGACTGTGCGGCGGATGAAAAGGTGGTTCTCGGGGATGCGCGGATTCAACTTGAGCGACAGGACAGCCAGCAGTTCGATGTGCTGGCGGTCGACGCCTTTTCCAGTGACGCTATTCCCGTCCACCTGCTGACGCGGGAGTGCTTCACTCTCTACTGGCGTCACCTGCGCAAGGACGGGGTTCTGGCCATTCACATCAGCAATAGGTATCTGAATCTCGGTCCAGTCGTGCTGGGCTTGGCCGAGGAGGCCGACTACCGTGCCGTTCTGTTCAGCGGGAAAGAGTCTATGTGGGTTTTGGTCACCCGTAACACCACTTTTCTGGACAATGCAAAGATCTCGTCCGCAATCACCCCATGGCCCGACAAGCTGCAACGGTTGATCTGGACCGACGACTACAGCGATCTGTACTCGGTGGTGAACAAGATGAGTCCCCCGTCGAAATAGCAGGGAGAGAGGCTCGAACCGACCGCCTCCCTGTGGGCACTCGCTCGGGCAGGTCCCGTCCGCCCGACATTCACCGATCGGGCACCTCGAGGTCGTCCTGCGGAACTGATCAGGCTGTCGGCGGGTGATTACCTGCTGATCTGGTATCCTGCAGGGGTGAGTAACCCGGTCGTATCGGTGGTGATTGTCAACTGGAATGGGGCCCACCTGCTGGCACCCTGTCTGGATTCGCTGCGGGCTCACTGCACCGGTGTGTCGTACGAAGTGATTGTCGTGGACAACGGAAGCAGTGACGAGAGCCGGGAATTGCTGGCCCGCGATTATTCCTGGGTGCGTGCATCGCTACTTCCCGAGAACCTGGGGTTTTCCGGCGGAAACAATCACGGGATCCGTCAGGCTCGGGGGCACTATGTCTTGCTGCTGAACAACGACACGCTGTTCTATGAAGACGCGCTGACCCCGATGTGCGACTTTCTGGACCGGCGGCCTCGTGTGGGTGTGGCCAGCTGCCGGGTTTACGAGGACCCGCAGCGCACCATCTTGGGTGACCCCGGCTGTCGACGCTATCCCGAGATCTGGAACGTTCTGTTCCGCGGACTGGCCGAGAATCTCGGGTTGGCTCGTCTGCTCGACGATCGGCCGGCCTTCCGGCGTTTGTTCGGGCAGGGCGGCGACCCGTTTCGGGAGGCGCTTGTGGCGCATGTCACGGGTGCTTTCTTTTTCTGCCGCCACAGTGCGTTAGACAAAGTCGGTCTGCTCGATGAGGGGTTTTTTCTGTTCCTCGAGGAGACCGATCTTTGCTGCCGGATGCGTCATCAAGGGTACCAGGTGGCGCACAATCCAGCGACCGGGATCATCCACCTGGGAAACCAGTCGACAGGCATCCGCCCGGATGTGCGGGAGATATACCAGCGCAGCATGTCCCGTTTCCTGGCCAAGCATCGGGGGCCATCCTCTGCACGGCTTTATGAACTGCAGGAGCGTTATCTGATGGCGCGGCTGTACCGGATGCGTCGGTGGGCCCGGGAGCGCTGGCCATCGCTTAGACGCGGATGACGGTGGGGTGGGCTGCTATGCGATCTTGCGGTGGAAGACCCACCACTCGATCATGCAGATCAGCAGTGCGGCGAGTGCGAACCAGCGCCAGAGAGGTTTATTGACCTGCTGAACGTCCGACTTGCGTGAGACCATCTCGCCGCCGAAGTCGAGGGACGAACGTGGGGCGCTGTGACTCTCTTCATGTGAGAGCAGGTTCACCGCGAAGGTGCTCTTGCGGCCCTCGGCGTCGATTTGGTAGGTCCCGACCCGCTCGGTCTGGTGGAAATAGACCGCTGCGCCATCGGTGGGCAGCTCGTGCGGCTTACCGTCTGGATCGGTCACGACGATTGTCTTCGCAGTGCCGGGTTCGATCGGAACGGTCTGGCCCGGTCCGACCGTGCGGGCTGCGGCAAGGTGTTTGAGTTCACGGATGCGCTCGAGGATGTTGAACAGGAACAGCGGCCAGGATAGACGCAGCGGCCAGTTCGACTCGTGCAGCTTGAAGCCGACGACCACATCCTCATAGGGGCGCTCGTTGAGTGTCACGATCACCGCCTTCTGGTCGCGAAACGCCAGGCCGCGCCCGTTCTCCACGACATAGGTGTCGGCCTGGAAGATCTCCACGTTACTCAGGTCGAGGTATCGCATGTAGGGGTGTGAGCGGTTCCAGTGGGTGATGCGGATTCCCTGATAGCGGTCGCGCTGCTTGATCCCGGCAGGGGGCTTGGGCGGCGCAAAGTAGAGGACCGGGCAGTCCGGCAGGGTGCTCGGAACAAATCCATCGCAGATCACCAGGTCGTACCCGCCGGAACGGCTGAGTGAGGTCCCGCTCAGAGCGACTTCGGTCATCGGGTCGCTGCCGAGTGCCTTGCGGATATAGAAGTTGCCTGCGCTGGCAAGCAGCACCTTCAACCGCTTGGGCGCCTGAATGAAGGCGACAGCTCGGTTGTCGAGCGCCAGGTCGTCCTTGACGTCGACCGACAGGTTGATCGGTCCGGGCCGAATTTCCAGCTTGAAGGTCTTGCTCAGCGATTTGCCGGGACCCAGGCGGACCTTGCGGGAGCTGATCTCTCCACCCTCGAAGCCCTCGCCCAGGCTGAGGTAGAAGGACTGGCTCTGCTTGCTGTAATTGGTCACCTCGACGAAGACCGCGTAACGCCTGGTCGTGTGAGGTAGCCGGCGAACATTGAGGCTGGTTATCGCAACATTGTTGGCGCGGCGTCCGCAACCGATAAAGCGAATCGGATACTGGAGCTGTCCCAGGTCGGCCAGGCTTTGTAGTGCGCCGTCCGAGAGCAGCAGGATCTCTGCTTTTCGTTGCCTGTCTCTGAGGCGCGACTTGATCGATGCGATGGAGAGTAGCAAGGCCTCCCGCACCCCTGACAACGAGTCGGTTGGCGAGAGTGCCTTGACGAACTGGGTCAACTGGCCCTTGACCCCGCTGAAGCTGAGTTGAGAGCGAACGCCTCCTCCGGCAGCGAGCAAGATCATCATTTCGTCATTGGCGCCCATCCCGTTGATGATGCCGAGTAGTTTCTGCTTGGCCTCGTCGAAGCGGGTGGGGCTGCCGTCACGGCTCTGCATGCTTGCCGACGCGTCGAGGATGGCGACGAATGTGCGCCCTCGGCGTGCCTCTCCGCGGATGAAGAACTCACAGAGAGCCAAGGTCAGCAAGATGACCAGGAGGAGCTGTAGGATCAGCTGAAGGTTGGATCTGAGTTTCTGGAACGGCGTATTGGCCTGCAGGTCAGAGAGCACACGCTCCCACAGCATCGTCGTCGAGATGGTCTGGGGCTCCCGCCGCATCTTCAGCAGATAGAGCAGTACGATCGGCGGAATCAACAGTAGGAACCAAAGCGCTAGCGGGTTCCACGGAGTCATCGGGGTGTGCTATCTCCGCCCTGGAGGTTTGGGGGTCTTGCTTGGAGCGGGGCGTTTGCCGAGGATCACCTTGCGTGAGAATGTCTCGCCGCTGCGCTTGATCTGGATCTTCAGCGTGTCACCGGCATACCGCTTGCCGACCTGGAACAGCAGGTCGAACTGGTTGAGGATCTGCTTCCCCTCGATCTGGAGCACGATATCGCCCGCCTCGAGGCCGCCCAGCTCGGCGGCGGACTTGGCGACGACCTTCTCGATCTGAGCCCCGGGCCCTTCGAAGTCGCTTTTCATCTGAACTCCAAGGAAGCCTGCGTGGAGGGTCGCCCGCTGGATCATGAACTTCAAGTCACGCTGTATGTCAGCCAGCGGGACTGCGAAGCCAATCCCGGAGTCGTACCAGCCCACGCCCGAACCGCGCGTGGAGAGAGGCACGATAACGCCCAACACGTCGCCGTCCATGCTGACCAGCGGTCCGCCGTAGTTGACCGGTGAGCACGGTGCGTCGGTCTGCATCGCCTTGCCGCTGATCCGGTTGGTCGCGCTGACGATGCCGAAGTGGATCGACGGGGACTTGGCAGCGTAGGCCCGGCCCAGAGCAAGCGCCCAGAGGCCGGTCTGGATGTTCTCTGCCTGGACGGCTCGAGGGACGGGCAGGTTCTTGGCCGCGATCTTGACCAGCGCCAATCCCTTGGAGAAGTCCCGAGCGATCACCTTACCGATGAACTCGCGGCCGTCCGAGAGGATGACGGTTGTGATCTGCGGTTTGGTGTTGAAGTTGAATGAGCTGGTGACGATCAAGCCGTCTGCGCCAACGATCAGACCTGTGGTGGAGGCGTCGACCGCCTGATGGAACGGATTGCGCTTGTTGGGCTGGCGTCCTCGCCGAAACAGCTTTCCGCCGCCTGGGGCCGTGCCCCCCAGCGTCTCGATGGTGACCACGAAGCGCGAGGCCTTGGCCGCTGCCTTGATCAGCATTTTCTGGGTGATTGCCAGGTCCCTGATGGGTTTTCGCGGCTTGGTGTCGTCCGCCTGGGCACCGAGGCTGATCAGTAGCAGGCAGGCGGAGATTGCCAGTGGGCGCATCATCAACATGGCCTCAGTCCTCTTTGACCGTGGGTTGCTCGAATGGTCTGTCCGCGGTCCATTCGCTGGGGTGGGTGTAGTTCTTTCCGGTGATCTGGCGCAGGCTCGTCAGCGCGGCTTGCCCGACATCCAGCATCGGATCATCGAGTGCTGCGATGAGCTTGCTCTTGGCGCTCAGGGCTGTCTTGCCGATCCTGCCCAGTGCCGTTGCTGCTCGCTCACGGATCTCGGGACGGCGGTCACCGAGCAACTTCGTCACCCCCTGCACTGCTGGTGCGGCCGTCGGCCCCATCCCCTCGAGTGCGGTGACGGCCAGAAAGCGCAGCGTCGGGTCCTGCTGGTCCAGCTGCAGAGTCAACTTGAGCACTGCCGGCTTGCCGACCTTGCTCAGGGCGTTGACCGCAGCGCTCTTGACGTCCCAGTCCTCATCGGCGAAGGCCTCGATCAGTGCTCGGATTCCGCTCTCTGGCAGCTGGTCGCCGAGCTGTCCCAGCGACCAGGCGCAGATCTTGCGGATCGAAGGCGTGAAGTGGGTCAGGTGTTTCAGGAAGCTAGGCGCCAGTTCTTTGGCCGGGCCGCCAATCTGGCCCAGGGTGTGCAGCGCGACCTCTTGTGTGGCCTCGTCCAGGCTGTTGGTCAGGCGTAGCAGTCGCTTGCGGACCTTGGTGTCGCGGATCTTGCACTGTCCAATGGCCCAGGCAGCCCACCGGACCACCTCGCTGCGCCGCGCCTCGAGTGCGGCGAGCAGTGCCTTGCTGACCGCAGGAGTCTGCTGGCCCAGGTTCCCGGTCACCTCTAGCGCGAGTCGTCGAACTCCAGGAAAGGGGCTGCTGGTTCGGTTGAGGATCTGTGGAAGCAGGCTGACGGCCTTCTTCCCCAGCAAGCCGGCTGCTGCAAGGCCGATCTGCTGCCGATCGGGCTCGCTCGACACGATCAGCTCTTTGATCGCCGGTAGGGCCGCGAGTCCGACCTTGGCCAGTGTTCTGGGGAGCTCGGGCAGCCAGGCAAGCTTCCGTTGCTTGGCCAGAGAGACCACCGA
>CAZANL010000047.1:5912-13994 GCA_964486115.1 uncultured Planctomycetota bacterium | reverse complement strand
TCCTTCCGCATCCCCGAGGTGATGGCCGAGAGCGGCGCCACTCTGGTCGAGGTGGGCAGCACCAACAAGACCCACCTGCGGGACTACGAGCGGGCAATCACCGCCAACACCGCTGCACTGCTTCGGGTACACACCTCCAACTACCGAATCCAGGGTTTCACCAAGGAGGTCTCGACCGCCGAGCTGGCCGAGCTGGGACGACGCCACGGCATCCCCGTGATCGACGACCTGGGCTCCGGGGCGCTGGCCGACCTGGCCCCCCATGGCCTGGAGGGCGAGCCGCTTGTCAGCCAGGCCCTGGCGGACGGGGCGACCGTGATCTGCTTCTCCGGTGACAAGCTCCTGGGCGGCCCACAGGCCGGACTGATCGTGGGCAACCAGCAAGAGGTCGCGCGCGTCCGCCGCCACCCATTGTTTCGCGCGGTGCGCCCGGACAAGCTGACGCTGGCCGGCCTCGAAGCGACCCTGCGGCTCTACTTCAACATGGAGCGCCTGGCCGAAAACCACCCCACCTTCAGCATGCTGACCACGCCGGCCGAGCAGATCAAGCCCCGCGCCGATGCGCTGGCCGAGCAGATCCGGGCGGCGGTCCCGACGCTGGCCGTGCAGGTGGTAGCCGATGTATCACAGCCCGGGAGTGGCTCGATGCCCACGGAGGAGATTCCGACCTGGGTCGTACAGCTGAGCTCGCCGGAGTGCTCCGCCGAAGAGCTGGGCAATCGCATGCGTGCGCACACACCCCCGGTCTTCACCCGCGTACAAAAAGAACTGGTCCACCTCGACCCGCGCACCATGCTGCCTGGCGACGAGCAGGACGTGGTGGACGCGCTCCGCACGGCAACCGGCTAGCCAACCAGATGTCCGTCGCCACGTGCGCCATCCGGTTCCTGCCGGTCACACCTGAAAAGGCAGCCGCGGGGGACCGACAGCGCGCTGGCCGTCACGAGCGATACGAGGAGTGAAAGACCGGACCCTCGTCGCGCTGGCGCTGACCCTGACGCTGGTGATACTGGGGGCGCTGATCGCCCCGACGACCGGTGGCCGGGTCTATTTCGCGAGCGACCTGGGCACCCAGAACCTGCCGCTGCGAAAGATCTACGCCAGCCACCTGGCGGCCGGTGACTGTCTGACCTGGAGCAATCGACTGTTCAGCGGCTACCTGATGCACGGCGAGGGCCAGATCGGCGCCTACCATCCTCTGCACTGGCTGTTGTACCGCTTCCTGCCGCTGCCTGTGGCCTTCAACAGCGAGTTGATCCTCAGTTATCCGCTGATGCTGCTAGGGATGTTCCTCCTGCTGCGGCGCTGGGAACTCGATGACGGCCCAGCGCTATTCGGAGCCCTGCTGTTCACCTTCTCGGGCTTCAACCTGTTGCACTTCATTCATCCCAACGCGGTCGAGGTGACGGCCCACCTGCCCTGGCTGCTGCTGTCGATCGACATCGCGTTGCGCAGTGCCGACCCCCGCAAGGTCGCCCTCGCCCGGTTCGCGATAACGCTGTTGACCACCTCCCAGCTACTACTGGGCTATCCACAATATGTCTGGTTCAGCTCCTTGACCGAGCTGTGCTACCTGCTGCTGCGCCGACCGGCAGGCCTGCGTCCACTGCTCGGGCTGGGGCTGGCCAAGGCGCTGGGCATCCTTGGCGGCAGCCTGCAGCTGCTGCCAACGCACGAAGCCGCAGCGCTCTCGACTCGCGCGATCCCGACGACGGCCTTTCGCCACTCCTTCTCGCTGCATCCGTTCAACCTGATCCAGCTCGTGGCGCCCTACCTGATGAAGGGCCGCGTCTACGGCAACTATGCCCACGAGTTCGGCCTCTACAACGGCACCGTCACGCTGGCGCTACTGGCCTGGCTGGTGGTTCGACGAGGCCAGCTCACGCCGAACCACCGGCGACTGGCGCTCGGCGCACTGATCTTGGGCGGGGGAGCCCTCTGGTTGGCCCTGGGCCAATATGGTGGCATCTACCAGATTCAGGCCCGCCTACCACTGATCGGCATGTTTCGCGCACCGAGCCGCTATCTCGTACTCGTCCACCTGGCGATGGCGGTCGGGGCCGCGGTGGCCTTCGCCGACCTGGCTCGCTGCCAGATCCAGCTGGAGTGGAGGCGCTGCTGGCCCTTCGGGCTGCTGATAGCCGCGAGCCTGGGGGCCGCCGCCGTGGCCCTCTGGCCTCGAGCCGCACATCGGATCGCCGCACCCTGGATGGTGCTGAGCGGGCCCACACTGATGCTGCTTAGTTGTGGTCTGTTACTGGGTGCGGCCCGTGGCCGCAAGGCTCTCCTCGGGATCTTGCTGCTAGTCGGCGTGGCAGACGTCGCCACGTATGGACTGACCTACCTGTGGCGTTACCCGCCGACCATGACGCTCGACGAGCTCAAAAAGCTCACGCCGCCGCCGGCCGAAGCGACACGCCACCGGCTGGTCGGGTGTAGCTCCGCGCTGTCCCTGTCGGGCCACCGACTGGCGGACGGCTACACTGGACTGTTCCCCCGCCGCGTGCTGGATCTCGAGTTGCCTGTCGCCAAGCGTCTGGCCCAGGTGGGCTGGGCCTTCGATCGAGGCTCATGGCGCCCGATTCCCGGTCCACTCCCCCGCGTTCGACTGGTCGCCCGAGCACAGGTCAGCAACGATCCCGGCAAAGATGTGACACGGATCGACGTGGAAACCACCGCGCTCGTCCCCACGCCCCTCTCGTTGCGCAACGGGCCCCCGGGATCGGCCCGCCTGCGCGTCGACCGGCCGGGCCACCTCGATGTGGAGACCACCGCCCCGAGCCCGCGGCTGCTGATCCTGTCGGAGAGCTACCACACCGACTGGACCGCGAGAATCGGCGGAAAGCCCGTCGCCGTCATACCTGTCTACGGCGACTTCATCGGCTGCGTGGTCCCTGGCCGAAAGGCGCGGGTTCAGTTTCGCTTCGAGTCTCGCAGCTTGCGCCTGGGAAAGGGCTTGAGCTTTGTGGGGCTGCTCCTCGCCCTGGTCTGGCTCATCGTCGCTCTCGTCGCCGGCAGAGGTACAACCCCCGCGGATGCCTCCGCTCCATCCGATAGTGCGCCTTGAACCAGGACACCCCGGCGCCGTCTTGCGGTGCATGGTGCGTCAGCAGCAGCCAGAAAACAGGCGTGTCGGCAAGCTTCCGGCTCAGCTCGTCGGGACCCAGATAGCGCGGGGTAATCTGACCGACCAGGGGCGTGTCGACCTTGATCTCCAGCCCCCGACGCTCGGCGTAATAGAGAAATGGGGCCACCCCACCGGTGATGTAGATCTGCTCGACCCGCGGCCTGCTACCTTCGACGACGCTGACGATCTCACGCCACGGATACTTGTCTCCCGGCTCATACTGCTCGGCCAGCCTGGGAGCCGTCAGTGTCAGGATGAGCACAACTGCTGCCCACGTGAAGACTCGCGGCAGCCGATCGAGCCCCTGGGCGATGAGCAGCCAGTAGGCCGGAAGGCAGAACAGGAAGTAGTGAGCGACGAAGACGGGCGTCATCAACTGGCCGTGCAACCAGATCACGACCGGCGACAGGAACCAGCTGAGCAGAAAGACCAAGCCATCCAGCTCGGCCGATGCTTGCTTGTTCCGGGTGCGCCAGACATGGATCAGCCCGTATGCCACCAGGCAACACAGAATCGCCACCATCAGCTTGCCCGCACTCGAAGAAAAGCGCCAGAGTAGGTGATAGTAGCTCCTGATATCGGGCTGGCCGATCCACCACTGACCCCTGCGAACCTGCATCTGATGTACGGTGACCAGCAGGCCCCAGGGCGCAAACAGTGCGGCCAGCAGCACCAGGCCTTTCGCCCGAGCGCCCCAGATCGGCCGCCGCATCAACAAATGATGAGCGGCCTGGGACCCGAGAATGAGCCAGCCAAACAGGTGCGTGTAGATCGCGGCCAGACTGAAACCAAGCCACAACAACAGGTCCCGCCGGCTCTGGGCCCGGTGGCTGCGCCAGTAGTAGAGGGCCGACCCCAGGCAGAAAGTCAGATGCCAGGCGTACATCCGGGCTTCCTGGGCATAGTAGATCTCGAATCTCGAGATGGCGCCCAGGAAAAGAGCCAGCAGCGCGCCCCAGTCGCCGAGCAACTCCCGGCCGAGCAGGAACAGTAACCCCAACCCGAGCATATCCGCGACGACAGAGAGCAGCCGGGCGGAAACCTCCGCGTTGCCGAGCACCGACGTCCAGGCCCGCAGCATCAGAAAATATAGCGGGGGGTTCGTTTCCGACTGGATCAACATCGGCAGGAACTGATCGAGCGTGGTCGAGGCATTGTGGAGCGACGAGGCCTCGTCGAACCAGATGCTCTCCAGCCCCAGCTGGTGCAATCGCAACAGCAGTGCCGCGACCAGAAGGGCAATTGCGAGTCGTTTTGCGCGACGCCGGGCAGACATCTTTCAGACCATACTCACGACCAGAGGGCATCGCTATCCTAATCAGGACCCGGCGACAAAATGTGTTGAGGCGGGGCAGGCGAATTGCTACGCTCTTGCCTTCACCATTTTTCGGCACTCGGAGAACTCTCTCATGAGGCTGCCCTGGGTTCAGGCCTTCCTCCCCGGAGTCCAGCGACTCCAGAGCCTGGCGACGCAGAACTGACGACATTCGTGAGTCACAGTCGCTCCGACAGACGAGCCATCCGCTGGGTGATCCTCCTCGTCGCCCTGCTTCCCTTCGTCCTGTTCTACTGGACCATGCCCTTCGTCAGCGAGTGGACGATCGGAAACGACTACCTGCTATTTTCCATCCAGACTCAGATGGAATTGAGCTTCTGCCTCGAGACCGGATCCTTTCCGCTGTACGTGCCCGGGTTCGCTGGAGGCCGATCCTCGGCGGCCCTGACGTTGGGGGAGGTTTTCCACCCCCTTTCCCGCCTCGCGGCCTGGCTCCCCGGATACTGGAGCGGATATGCCCTGGATTGGAATACCTGCTTGCGGCTGGTATCGCTCGGCTTGACCCACCTGCTGTTGTTTGTATTTCTGTTACGACTCCGACTGGCCCCCACCTTCGCCTTTCTGCTGTCGATGATCGCTGTATACAACCTGCGAACACTCGACCTGTTTCGCTACGGCTCCTCCCTCGAAAGCTACACCGGGTTCATCCTCCTCTGCGTTGCCATTGGGTACTACTGCCTCGACTCGGCCCGCTCCGGTCTGCTTGCAATCACGGGCGCCTGCTACTGGCTGATAACCAGTGGCCACCCGCAGATGACCTACTTCGGCCTCCTCGGGGCGGGCTTCTTCACCCTCGTCGCCCCCTTCTTCGTCGGTGCCATGCTCCCCGACTGGCGTCTGCGACAGGGACTGTTCGGCTTCTATCTCAAGGTGGGACTATTCACGGCCCTCGGTCTGGCGCTCTGCATGGCCTATCTGGCCCCGCTCTATTTCGACTTCATCTCCGACAACGCCGGCAGAGTTGCCGCGGATTACTCCTGGGCAGCCAACGCATTTCTCGACTCGCTGCTGGGATCGCTGGCCAGCTTCTTTCGCCCGCTGCGAGCCGACGTGCATGGCGCTTTCGGTGGCTCATCGATGTTTCTGGTTGCCGCCCTTGCGCCCCTGTTGTCACTGGTGTCGAGGAAGCGCGTCCCGCCGAGTGTCTGGGCCTTGTGGCTGTTCTGCCTCCTCGCCATGATGTACATGCAGGGCCCGAGAACCCCGCTCCACTGGCTGACCTGGAAATATCTCCCCCTCGCCGGGAAGTTTCGCATCGCGGGGAGAATTTCGCTGGTGCTGCCCTTCATGTTGACGATGATCCTCGCCTGGGTTTTTCGGCCCTCCAGTGGGGGCCCGCCGACTGCGGAGAATTCGAGATCAGCCTCACCCACCACGGCGGTCGCGATCGCCTCGCTGATCGTGCTCGGGAGTCTCGTGCTGCTCCAGTCGATGCTGGAGCCGAAACCGAGCCCGTTTAGCCCAACCAGCATTCGCAGGGTTCCCGGATGGATCGCAGATCCTCGAAGAACAGCTAGGCAGCCACCGGGTCCTGATGACCCCCTCCTGCTCGGCGGCACTCGAGCTGGCCACCATGCTCTGCGGCCTGGAGCCCGACAGCGAGGTGCTTCTCCCCTCCTACACGTTTGTCTCGACAGCCAACTGCATCATGCGCGCTGGAGCCCGGCCAGTGTTCGTCGACATTCGACCGGACACGCTCAACATCGACGAGAAACAGATCGAGAGCGCCCTGACACCTCGCACCCGAGCGATCATTCCAGTTCATTACGCCGGAGTGGGGTGCGAGATGGACGCCATCATGGCTCTCGCGGACAAGCACGGGCTAGTGGTCATCGAGGATGCAGCCCAAGCGGTGAACTCCTACAAGAACGGCCGGGCGCTGGGCTCGATCGGACACCTCGGGGCCTTCAGCTTCCACGAGACAAAGAACTACACCTGCGGCGAGGGCGGGGCCCTCTGCATCAACAAGCCCGAGCTTGAGCGGCGCGCCGAGATCATCCGCGACAAGGGAACCAACCGGCAGGAGTTCTTTCGCGGCGAGGTCGACAAGTATACCTGGGTCGAGGTCGGCTCTTCCTTCGTGCCCAGCGAAATCTGTACGGCGTTCCTCTGCGCCCAGCTGGAGGCCATGGAAGAGATCGCCCATCGTCGCAAGCGGATCTACGAGTTTTACACCGAAAGGCTGGCCCCCCTGGAGCAGGGAGGATCTCTGTGCTGCCCTTTCATCCCCGAAGACTGCCAGATCAACCACCACATGATCTACATTCTTCTCGAGAACGAAAAAACCCGCAGTGCCCTGATAGAGCACCTCAAGGAGCGGAACATACACGCGGTCTTCCACTACGTTCCCCTGCACAGCTCCCCGATGGGCGAAAGCCTCGGCTTCAGCAAGGGCATGCTGCCAGAAACCGAGAGCGTGAGCCAGAGGTTGCTCCGCCTGCCCATGTTCTACGAGATCACCGAAGAGGAGCAATCCAGGGTGGTCGCCGCAATCTCCTCTTTCTTCGGGGCCTGACGAGAGGAGAGACGCCCCGCCGACCGGCCCCAGCGGGAGGCGATCCGACACGGCGCCCTCCGATCCGAGCTAACCGTGGAGCCCCCGAACCGGGCTCGATATCCTTGTTAAAGCGGGCTGACTTAAGGGGTTGCCTCGCGCCTGCCGAATTGCTACGCTTTTCCCTTCCCATTTTTCAAGCACACGGAGAGGTACCTCATGAGGACGCTCCTGGTCTGGGTCGCGGTATGCCTGCTAGCCACACCCAGCGCAATGGCCCAGAACAAGCCGGCCACGGCAAAGAAGCCGAAGAAACCGGCCGCCGCCAAGAAACCCGGAGGCCAGAAAACGCCGGCAAAGAAGCCCAAGGAGGGCAAGAAGCTGCCCGCTCCGACCCACGCCTACACCGGCCTCACGCTGCATGACGGAACCGGCAAGGTCATCCCCAACGCGACCCTGCTGGTCGGCCAGGGCAAGATCGTCGCCGCCGGCCCAGCCGCCAAGGTCAAGATCCCACCCGGTGTCTACGCGATCGCCTTGAAAGGCAAGCAGGTCATTCCGGGCTTGATCGACGCCAACAGCCGACTGTTCCTGGCGAGCGCCTCCGAGGCGCGCGGCAGCAGCACGGTCAACGAGCTCAAGGACGGCCTCAACCTGTTCGACAGGAATGCGCGATCAGCCTTGAGGCGCGGGGTGACCAGCGTCCATCTGGCCCCAACCGGCCCCCGTTTCGGCGGCCAAGGCGTTCTGGTCAAGCTCACACCTGACGGGGCCCAGACTGGTGCCGTTGCAGTCCCAAATGCTGGCGTGACAGCCACTTACGTGCTGCGCTCTGGTGCCAGCGCGACACCCGCCGCTTATCTGAGCGTTTACGACCGCTACAAGGCCGAACTGGAGCGGGCCGTCGACTACAAGGAAAAATGGGACAAGTACGAGAAGAAGCTGAAGAAATACAAGCAGGACCTGGCGGCCTGGGAAAAGAAGGAGAAGGCGCGCAAGGCGGCTGAGGCCAAGAAGAAGGCCGATGGGGCCAAGAAGAAGGCCGATGGGGCCAAGAAGAAGGCCGAAGAGGCCAAGAAGAAGGCCGAAGAGGCCAAGAAGAAGGCCGAAGAGGCCAAGAAGAAG
>CAZANL010000047.1:3533-5812 GCA_964486115.1 uncultured Planctomycetota bacterium | reverse complement strand
AAGAAGAAGGCCGAAGAGGCCAAGAAGAAGGCCGAAGAGGCCAAGAAGAAGGCCGGTGGGGCCAAGAAGAAGGCCCCGACGGCAAAAGGCACGGCAAAAAAGCCCCCAGCCCCGAAAGCCCCACCAAAACCCAAAGAGCCCACCAAACCCAAGGAAGACAAGCGACTGGCTGTGCTGATGCACATCCTGCAGGGCAAACGCACCTTGATGTTGATGGTCGACGCCAAGGAGGACATCGAGAGCGCCCTCAAGCTGGCGGAGCGTTACAAGATAACGGTCACGCTGGTTGGCGCGACAGAGGCTCACCTGGTCGCCAAGGATATTCTGAAGGGCAAGCACCGCGTGCTGCTCGGTCCTGCGACCGGGCCGGACATCTCCAATGTCGGACGGTTGAACCAATCCGCCGACGCCGCCGCGAGCCTGGCCAAGGCCGGCGTCCCGGTCGGCATTGGCAGTGACGGCAGTAGCGGCCGGGTCAGCCGGTATGTGCGCTTCTTCGCGCTGCGAGCCATCGCCGAAGGCCTTCCCGGCGCCAAGGCGCTGCAGACCGTGACCCGTGACGCGGCGAAGGCAGTCGGCGTCGAGAACCGGGTCGGGACCCTGACCCAGGGCAAGGACGCCGATTTCGTCGTGCTCGACGGGACCCCCTTTGTGCTGGCCACCCAGGTCGAGCGAGTCTACATCGACGGCAAACTGGCCTACCGGAGAAAGAAATGAGAATCCTCGCCTCCATGCTCGTCGCGCTGTGCATCGCGCCGGCGGCCGGCCTGGCACAGACTCAGCCCAGAGCGCTGACGGTCAAGTCGCTGAACACCGGCAAGCGGGTCTACTCACCCGGCCTGATCGTGTTTCACAAGGGCCGAATCGTCGCGATGGGGAGCCCCAGCAAGCTCAAGGCCCCCGAGGGAGCGATGAGCGTGTCACTGCCACAGTTCTACATCACCCCTGGAATCGTCGACACCAACAGCCAGCGCGGCGTGGACGGCTCGCTGAGCGAGATCGCCACCCGCCTGACGCCCGGTTTCTCGGCAGCCGACACGTTCGACCCGTTCGTCAAGGGGTTCGCGCAGGCCACCCAGGGCGGCGTGACCCACATGGTGTTCGCGCCTGACGGGGGCGGGATCCTGGCGGGCAAAGGGATCTTGCTCGGCGCGGGCGAACCGCACATGGGTGTGGCCCTGCGTCGGGAGCTGGCCCTGTTCGGGTCCCTCGCCCCCAGCGCCTATCGCAGCAACTACGAGCCGAGCACCCGCAGCAAAGCGGTGACCTACATCCGCAAGCTGTTCAGCGATGCCCACCGCGGGAAGCTGCATCCCAACGCCGATTTTCGCAGCTGGCGCCCAGACAGTCGGGTATTGCGCGACGTGCTGGCCGGGAAGCTGCCGCTGGCGATGCGCATCGGCTCGTCGGGTGACGCACTGGTCGCCATCAAGCTGTTTGAAGACCTGAAGATCCGCGGGATACTGATCGGCGGCAACGCGAGCCTGCACAAGGTCCTCGAAGAGATCAAGGCGGCCAAGGTACCGCTGATCCTGGATCCACTGTCGGTGCGAGACTCAGACCGGACGCTGAGGCTCCCGGCCCAGCTCGCTGGTGCAGGCATCCCCTTCACCTTCAGCTCCCGCGCGCCGATGACGCTGGAATCGGGTCTGCTGTCCCAAGGCGCACTGGCTGTGCTCCATGGCCTGGACGGCAAGCGCGCCTGGAAAGCGCTGACTTCGACGCCCGCCAGCATCTTCAGCCTCCCTGACGGCGGAGTTCTGAAGGTCGGTGGTTCGGCGAACTTTCTGATTTTCACCGGTGATCCGACGACCTTCACGGCCCCCCTGGCCACGACGGTCTCCGGCGGACGCTGGGACGGACAACGGCTCATGCAGGCCATGCGGGCTGGAGGAGGTCGAAGACGATGAGGCATACCGCCACGATCTGTGTTTGTGTTGCGCTGTCACTGCTGGCCGCTACACCCCTGGCCGCCGAGGAGCTCGCCGTCACCGGCGCGCGGATCCTCACCGGGGACGGCACCGTGATTACCCGCGGCACGATATTGATCAACAACGGCAAGATCACCCGGGTCTACCGCGGCGCACCACCGGCCGGGGTGCGCAGCCTGCGCTTCCCCAAGGGCACCATCATCCCCGGCCTGGTCGCTGCTTCGACAATGGCTGCCATCCAGGGCCCGGCCAACGAGCAGTCTAGCGAGATCACCCCTACTTTCGAAATCGCCGGCACGCTCGACCCGACTCACCGAGATATCAAGCGCTGCCTCGAGCTGGGCATCA
>CAZANL010000047.1:0-3523 GCA_964486115.1 uncultured Planctomycetota bacterium | reverse complement strand
CAGGCCTGGCAAACGTGATCGGTGGGTTCGGTGCGGTCATCCGACCCGGCAACCGAGGCCAGGAGTTCATCGTTCAACAGCGGTCCGAGTTACTGATCCCCGTCGGGCCCTGGCCCGCGGTCGGAAACGGCTCCCCCGGCTGGGGCGGGGTTCGCAACCCAAAGGCCCGGCGGCCGAGCACCCGCCTGGCCACGGTCTGGCTGATCCGCAAGAGCTTCTATGACGCTCGCAAGTTCATCCAGAGCGGTTCGATCAAGGGGCTCGAGAAAGAGGTCCCAGGCGCCTACACCCGAGCGGAGTTGCAGGTGCTGGCCGACGTCCTCCGGGGCAAGACCATGGTGCGCTTCTACGCGCAAGCCGACAAGGACGTTCACACCATCTTCCGGTTGGTCGACGAGTTCAAGATCCCGAAGTTCCGCATCGAAGGCCTGGTCGAGGGCTATCGGGGTCCCAAGCGTCTGGACAAGATGTCCCAGGGCTTGATCGCCGAGGTCTACGACATCGACCCGACCAAGGCCGGACAGGAGCTCCGCCTACCGATGGAGTTGCACCAGCTGCTCGCCTGGTGGCGAACCGGTCATCAGCATGCCGACGAACTGTGCCAGTTCTGCCCGGCCTGCGCCAAGGCCCCTCGACGACCGGGAACGGACACGGGTGGCGCGCTCTCCTCGCGCAGCACGGTGCCCGCTTACACGCCGGAGTACGGCTACCGAGTCAACGCCTTCCAGGTGCTGATGAGCCGCAACTCCCAGCTTGCGCTCTCGACCGGTGAACGTGTCCCGACATTGCTTGAGGGCGCCAGGCTGGCCGTGCGGCACGGCCTCTCGACGCGAAAAGCTCTGGCCGCCATCACGCGAATCCCCGCCGAGATAATCGGCCTCGGCAAGTCGGTCGGCACGATCGCCCCCGGCAAGAGGGCCGACCTGGTGGTGCTGTCCGGCGACCCGTTTGAATTCACGACCCGCATCCTGGCTGTGCTGAGCAACGGCCGGAAGGCATACCCGAAGACAGGAAACTAACCGATGATGCGCAAGCTGAGTGCACTGCTGGCCCTTCTCCTGCTGCCGACGGCTCTGGCGGCAGATAATGTGGTGGCCATCAAGGACGTCAAGATCTACACGGTCAGCGGCAAACCAATCGCCAAGGGCACGGTGCTGATCCGAAGCGGCAAGATCGCGGAGATCGGTCGCAAGGTCGCCGTACCGTTCGGGGCCACGGTCGTTCGGGGTGCAGGCAAAGTGCTGATCCCAGGGATGGTGATCGCCCACACCTTCAGCGGAACCGACAACCCCAACGAGAACGTGCCGGTCACACCCTACGTCTCGACCGTCGACTCGGTCGACCCCTCCTCGCGGTTCTTCGAGACCCAGCTGCGTCGTGGGATCACCAGCGTGGCGGTCTATCCCGGCAATCGTTCAGCCGTCGCTGGACAGGGGATCGTGGTCAAGATCCGCAGCAAGACGGTCCACGGGATGCTGCTGCGCCGCACGCTGGCGCTCAAGGTCTCGTTTTCCGGTCGCGGCTCGCGAATGATGGTGATGTCCCAGATTCGCAAGGCCTTCAAGGACGCGATCGAGCAGCGCAAGAAGCTCAAGGAATCGGCCAAGAAGGCGTCCGAGGCACTCAAGAAAAAGCCCACCGACGCCAAGCTGAAAAAAATCGCCGAGGACGCGGCCAAGAAGAAGCCCAGCTTCAAGGTCCAGCCGTTGCTGGACGCGACCGACGGCAAGCTGCCGGTCCTGTTCTACTGCAACCGCCCCGGCGACGTCCTGCGCGCGATCGATCTTGTTGGGGAGTTCAAGCTGAAGCACTCCACGCTGCTGCTCGGCGGCACCGCCTTCCAGGCCCGCGCCGCAATCGCTCGACAGAAGCTGAAGGTCGTGCTCGATCCTGGCGCTGTCTACCGCGAAATCGATCCGGATACCGGTCGCGAGACTCTCCATCCGGTGGCCAAGCTCCTCCGCAAGTCCGGGCTCACCTTTGCATTGACCGCTGCGGCTGGCCGCTCGGGCGGGGGCGTGGCTCAGCAGCTGTGGTACGAGGCTGCGATGGCGGTCAAGTGGGGACTGTCTCGAGAAGACGCGCTCAAGGCGATCACCCTCTGGCCCGCCCAGCAGCTCGGCCTGGGGAAGCGCATCGGCAGCATCGAGAAGGGCAAGGACGCAGATCTCGTGCTGTTGTCCGGTGAGCCGTTCTCCGTTCGAACCGTCGTCGAACAGAGCTGGATCGACGGCAAGTCGTCCTATCGCCGAGACAAGGATCAATGGCTCGACCGACTCTACTATCGGAAGAAACAGCAATGAGCAGAGCGCTGCGTACAATCACGATCGCCCTGGCCTGCCTGGCCGCCTGTGCTGTCGCGCGAGGGGATACCACGGCGATCATTGCCGAGAAGGTCTACACGATGACCGGCAAGCCACTGTCCAATGCGGTGGTGCTGATCCGCGATGGCCGGATCATCGCCGTCGGGCCCAAGGTCAAAATCCCGTCGAACGCTCGGCTGCTGCGAGCCAAAGTCGTGCTACCCGGGCTGATTGCGGCCTACACCCACCTCGCTGGCAGCGCGCTGGCCGACAATCCGTTATCGGTAGGCAAGATGGCCCTGGCCAGCTTCAACCGCCATACCCGTCATCGGGCCGCGATTTCCGAAGGCGTCACGACAGCCTACGTTGCCGCGACCGGCCGACTGGTCGGCGGACAAGGCGCCGTCGTCCATCTGGCTGGCCCCGCCACCGAACGTGTGATCAACAAGGCCGCCACCGTGGAGGTCGCGCTCGGGCGCGTGGGGCTCAACCCACCTGGCGAGTTCAAGGCCGCCGCTCCACCGTCTTCGGCCAACCCGTTCCGCGCGGCAAAGCCCTCCTACCCCAGCACACGGATGGGTGAGCTGGCCCTGTTGCAGGAGGATCCGGTGGCGGCGGCCAGGTGGCTGGCCGCGGCGACCCAGACAAATACGCGGTCCGTGGCGGCTGTCTACCTGCATGGGTATGTTGCCTGGTCAGAGGGGAAATCGGCCGAAGCACAGGCCCGTTTGTTGGCTGCCCGCCACCTGGCCGGTGGTGGCCCTGAGGAAGTGAGCGCATCCGCTGAGGGGCAGACGCGTCGAGGGCATCGACCCCTTCTGGAGAGTGGTCGCATATCATCTCTGGCTGTCTTCTGGCGTCGCCTCGCAGACTCGATAGGTCCGGATGCCCAACTGACCGCCGACACGGAATACGCAGATTTCGATGGTGCTCTTCGCCACGTTCGCGCCAAACTGGCCGCCGCGCCCTGAGATTGAAAGGATCGATCCACCATGTCCCGTCCTCCAAAGGCCTACAAGCGATTCATCGAACGATTTGCTCAACTGGGAGAGGCGTGGGATCTGATCGCAGCAGAGGGCGAAGAAGGGCCACTGGATAAGCGAACACAGAGGTTGATCAAACTCGGTATCGCCATGGGGGCGATGCGGACCGGATCGGTGCACTCCGGTGTGCGCAAAGCGCGCGCCATGGGTATCAGTAAAGAAGAGATCGAGCATGTC
>CAZANL010000046.1:0-14065 GCA_964486115.1 uncultured Planctomycetota bacterium | reverse complement strand
TCCGAGAGCAGCTGATTGAGTGTCTGCTCCCGCTCGTCGTGGGAGCGTCCCAGACCGGTTCCACGGGTGCGACCGACAGCGTCGATCTCGTCGATGAATACGATGCTGGGAGCAACCCGCTTGGCCTTCTCGAACAGGTCTCTCACTCGGGAGGCGCCCACACCGACGAACATCTCGATGAACTCCGAGCCGCTCATCGAGAGAAACGGCACACCCGCCTCCCCCGCCGCGGCCCGAGCTAGCAGAGTCTTGCCGGTCCCCGGCGGTCCCGTCAGCAGGATGCCTCTGGGCACCTTGCCTCCCAGCTTCTTGTACTTCTCCGGATGACGCAGAAAGTCCACCACCTCCGTCACCTCGAGCTTGCTCCCCTCCAACCCGGCCACCATATCGAAGGTCGCCTCGGGGCGCTCCTCCTGAGTCCGCAGCTTTGCGCGTGAGCGTCCGATCGAGAAAAATCCACCGAGGTCCTGGCTGGTCCGTCTCGCCATGTACGCACAGAAAAAGATCAGCACCATGAAGGAGATCAGCATCAGCAATGCCGTCCCCATCAGACCGGCATCGTCCTTGACCACCTCGAGCTCGACCTGTTGCTTGTCGAGCAGCGTCATCAATTCCGGATCCTTGAACTTGGGATGGACCGTCTGGAACAGCTTGGTGTTGACCTTCTGGTCCTTCTGCTCGATCAGCACCTCGGCCTTGAACTCTCCGGCCAGGAGGTCTCCGGCCGCAGTCAACTTCGCCACGTTGTTCTTGCGCAGCTCCGTCTTGAAACGGGAATAGGCGATCCGGGTGCCCATCGGCCCACCAAAAAGTAGGCTGTAGACCATGTAGAGACACAGCATGATGACCACGATCATCATCACGTTGGGGCCGCGCGGCTTGGGAACCTTGTTTGCCGGCCCGCCAGGCTCGCCCTCCGACTGCTCCTGTCGGCTCATCGAGACAATACTACGTCCTGGAGGGCGGCATTGCCAAGAGGCTCGTTTGTTCCCCTGGTCATAGTGTCGTACTCTGAAATGAGATGCGAACCCGGTGGAACAACTGGGCCCGGCGTGCGCTGGCTGTCGCCCTCTGCTCCGCGGTGATCGGCGCCGTGGCCTTCAAGGCACTCGAGAACTGGGTTCGCAACCGAGTGATCGAGTATGCCAGCGCGAAATTCGGCGGGGCAATCGACATGGGCAACGTCGAATTGTCGTTTTTTCGGCCGCAGGAAATTCGCGACTTCCTGATCCGCGACCCTTCCAAGACGAGCTACATCTACATCCACTCGGTTCGAATCGAGGTTGGCCTACTGCAGGTTCTCGGCCTGGGCCTCGAGGGACGTCGCCTGGTTCTGGACCGCCCTGAGATCCATATCGTGCGAAGCGAACACGGCGTTCAGATTCCACTCTGGCAACGTTTTCTGCAAGGCGGGAAACCACCTTCGCCACACGCATCCTCCGAAACCGAAAAGCCGGTGCTGGTGAGCACCGAGAACAGCCCGCCCGCCACGCTGAAGCGCTCGCCCCTGCCCTGGCGCAAGCTAGATCTGGACGAGATCGAGGTGATCGACGGGCGGGTCTACTTCGAAGATCGAATCGCGGGTAAGACGATCAAGCTGACACGGGTGCAGGCCCGACTGACACCCGTCAACATCCACAAGCCGATTGGCTGGAAGCTCTCTTGCCAGGTCCAGGCACCCGGCAGGCCTGTCGGCAAGATTCGGCTGAGCGGCAAGCTGCATCCGTTCATCGGACGCTCCTGGGCCGGCCCAGATCTTCAGCTGAGCTTCAGCTATACGTTCGAAGGAGTCGAGCTCGGCCCACTCTCACCCTTTCTGCCCGGCATTCCGGTAGAGACGATCCATGGACGGGCGAACGCACGCGGTGAGGTGCAGTTCGCCCAGCGCCGGGTGACCTGCAGCCTGGAGGCGAATCTCACCCACTTCAGCGCAGCGGGCGGCATCTTTCCAGACGACGGCTTCGGACTGGACTCGACGAGCGCTCGACTACGGGTGACCTACGACGGAGAGACAGTCAACCTCGAGCGCCTGGCGCTGACCACAGCCGGCCTGTCTCTCAAGGGCGGCGGACATGTCGCTCGTTACGACTGGACTCGTTCAATCCTGACCCAGCTACCTCAGATGGGCCACCGCTGGCAGTTCGACCTGCGCTCCGACCTGGCCCAGACCGAACAGCTGTTCCGCCGCTTTCTGCCCCGCTACCCGGTCCTGATCGACGGCGGACCCGCCACATGGAGCGGTCCGGCCAAGATGTCCGGGAGGATCGAGGGTTCGGGTGCCCACCTCACCGGACAGGGCAGCGGGCAGCTCTCCGGACAGCAGTTCAGCTGGAAACTGATGCGCCAGCCGGCCGCGGCGCCACGTGGACGGGTGACGCTCGGCGACACCGCCTATGAAGTTCTGCCCGGGATGAAACACTTCCGCTTGAGACGAACGCAGCGCTGAGAAGCTGCTAGCCTCCCAGCACGATCTGCGAAGAAGCCTTCACCATGAAAAACCAGCCCAGGCTGTCGAGCCGGCAATAGCCATAGACCTCGCCATCATCGGTCTCCACGATACCGGACGACGGGTGGCCTCGCAGCTCTCGCAAGACCGACTCACTCGCCAGCTTGACCAGATTCAGCCCACTCTCCTGCGCGGAGGTGCCCCGCCGGCCCAGATCTCTGCTCCGCACGACCACCCGTCCCTCTCGATCCAGCAGATAGACCTCCCGGACACCCGATAGCTCAGGGATCTTCAGCAGCGTCTCGATCAGGTAGTCGAACGTCACATCCAGCGCGGCAACACCCAGAAATTCTCGGCGATCGTTGATCATCGGACAGACACACGTCAGGACCAGTCCCTGCCCCGAGGCATCCAGGCGCGGACTGCCCCAGCTTGCGCCGGTGACCGACTGGCCCCGTCTGTACCAGGGCCGCTGGCGAGGATCGTAGCGATCGTCGAAGGTCGCTCCGGGAAACGAGAACATCACTCCTTGCTTCAGCCCGAAGTAGGCCCAGCGGATCGGCACACCCTGCCGCGTCAAGAGCTCGACCTCCGCCAGCGGATTGGCCATCACCGCCACATCCGGCCGGCTGTCGATGAGCAACTGCCGAAGCCGTCGGCGCAATGGCGCCAGCCGGCGCACCAGGGGAAGACCCACCTCCCGGCTCGTGCCAGGCGAGAGCTTGTAACACGGCCAACGAATCGAAATGTACGTGGCGCCTTTCCGCGTCCGATACCGCGGGGCCAGAGCCAGGTCGGGAGGGGCCGCCTGGGGCGTGCTGAAGTCCTTGGCGCTGTAGATCTTCTCGGTGCTCGGCACCCCGTCGATGAGCTGATCCTGCCCCGCATGGGCCAGCGATCACGCCCGCTCCTCGAAACGCAGCAACCAGCTGTCGATCTCCTGCCCGCGTCGCAACACCACCCCCTGGAAATTTGTGATCCGACGCTCGCGCTCCTGCGATTCGTCAAGCACCTGCTGCTTGCCGACCAGCGAGTGAATCGCCCAGGTCGACAATGCCAACATCAGCAGCATGACCACCGCCAGGGTGGTCTGCAGATTTCGCCGAATCCACCGACCCAGTGATTGCAGCAGGCTGTCCGGCCGGGCCAGCACGGACTCCCCGCACAGAAACCGCCGGATGTCCTCAGCTAGCTCGTGCACCGAGGAGTACCGCTCGGACAACTCCACCCGGGTCGACTTCTCGATGATCGCACGCAGCTCGGCCGGGATCTTGACTCGCTCGTCCAGGTGCACCAGCCGGACCTTCTCCCCACTCAGGGCGCAAGAGTAAGCCTCTTTCAGAGTCGTACCAACGTTCGCACGCCGCAGGCTGACCAGTTCGAACAGCAACAGGCCGAGTGCATACTGATCGCTGCGTCCGTCCAGCTCCTGGTTCTTCCCGGCGGCCTGCTCGGGGGACATGTAAGCTGGCGTCCCGACGGCTTGGCCCGCCATCGTCAGATCAGCATGCGCCTGCTGCTCGTCGACACCCAGCGCTACCTGTACGAATTCACCTTCATGCTCGTCCACGCCGATCAGCCGCGCGATACCCCAGTCCATCAGATAGACCTCGCCGTGCCCGCCGATCATCACGTTGGCCGGCTTGAGGTCCCGATGGATCACACCCCGGGAGTGGGCAAAATCCACCGCATCGCAGAGCTTGAGAAACACATCTAGGCGGGCATTGAGCGGGTAGCTCGACCCGACCACCTGTTTGCGCGTGTGTCGCTCCATCGCCTCGTCGATCAGCTGGCGCAGCGTCAGGCCCTCGACCAGCTTCATCGCGTATGCGACCCTGCCGTCGGCACGCGTTTCCAGAGAGTACACCGGCACGATATTGGGATGATCGAGCTGGGCGGTGATCTGAGCCTCTGACAGAAAGCGAGCAACCAGGGCCGGATCCTGTGCCACGCGAGCCTTCATCTGCTTGAAGGCAGCCCGGCGCCGGAGCTTGCGGTCGCGGGCCAGATGGATCGTGCCCATGCCACCCTCGTCGAGCAGCTCGAGCACGTCGTAGAGACTCTCCGACTCGGCCTGGGCAATGCCCGGAGTCGGCCTGGCGGTCACCGAGTCCGGTTCGGCGAAGACGGTCATCTGGAGGTCGCTATTGCCCACTTCGATCTGAGGTGCCTGGATATTGTCGGGATCGCCAAAAACGGTCCGAGCGTCGTCCGACACCGGCTCTTCGAATACGGTCCGAGCGTCGTCCAGGTCCGGCTCTTCGAAAACCGTCCGTGCGTCGTCCAGGTCTTCTTCGTCCGTCGGTGGATCTTTCGGGTCGGGAGTCATGGCTCCATAGTGCCCTCGACAATCACCTTGGGCAACCCGGAAGTTGTACGACTACCAGAGCTTGGCGTCGTGCTCCCCCTTCTCGCAGGCCTTGCCCGCCGCCAGACGGTGGCTGTCGTCCAGATTCCGTGCGACGCGGACATCTTCGCCTTCGAGCTCTTGCCTGGACAAGCCGACCAGCAGGTCGAACATCTCCCTCTCGAAGGCCAATTGATCGGACCCATAGGTCTGGTTGAGATGCTCCATTCTGGAGATGCTGGCCGCCAACACATAGAGTTGAATCGCCATGTTGGCCAGTCGCTCGAGAACGAATTGCTGCTGCAGGATCTCTTTCTTGTGCGTGCGAATCGCCTCGTCCGTATGGTCATACAGCCGATCGGAATATTTGGCGACCAGATCCGCCGCGACCTCCATCTCGGGTCGAAGCCCCTCGAATCGGGGCCGCACGAAGGTCCGCTTGACCTTGCCGAACAAGTACTCGGACAGCACCCCCATCGAGGAGAGCGGGCTGTGCAGAGCGCGGCCGATCTCTTTCAAGTACTCCCCATGGTTACGCATCCCGGCCAGCGCGATGAACAACCGCAGGATCTCGTTTGTCCCCTCGAAGATCAGGTTGATCCGCGCGTCACGCAGGTATCGTTCATAGGGGAACTCGCACATGTAGCCAGCACCGCCGGCAATCTGCATCGCCTCGTCAGCTGTCTTCCAGAGCGACTCGCTGCAGTAGACCTTGCAGATCGCGCTCTCGATCGAGAAATCGATGCCGCCCTTGTCAGCCAGCCCTGTCGTCAGGTAGACGATGCTCTCCATGCCGAAAAGCTGAGCGTTCATCCGCGAGATCTTCTTCTGGATCAGCTCGTAGTGGTTGATCGGGTTCCCCCAGGCCTTTCGCTCCGCGGCGTACGCCATCGCCTGCTGCGCGATCTGCTTGCATGCGCCGACCGTTCCGGCTCCCAGGCCGAGCCGGCCGGTGTTGAGAATCTCCATCGCCAGCTTGAACCCGAGACCCTCGCGGCCAATCATGTTCTCGACCGGAACCTGCACGTCCTCGAGGATCACCTGCGTGGTCGAGCTGGCCCGGATGCCCAGCTTGTCCTCCTCCTTGGTCGTACTGACGCCGGGCATATCGCGGGTCACGATGAAGCCGGTGAACCCTTTCTCGTCACTCCCCTCGTGAACCACCTTGGCGAAGACGGTGAAGAAATCGGCGATCCCTCCGTTGGTGATGTACTGCTTGGTCCCGTTGAGCACATAGTGAGTGCCCGACTCGTTGAGCTTGGCCGAAGACTGGATCCCTGCCGCGTCCGAGCCCGCGTCGGGTTCGGTCAGGGCGAAGGCGGCGATCATCTCGCCAGTGGCCAGCTTGCTCAAATAGCGCTCCTTCTGCTCGGTCGAACCAAACAGGAGAAGCCCCTTGAGGCCGATCGACTGATGGGCGCCGACGGTACAGGCTATGGAAGGATCCACCTGAGTCAGGGCCTCGATCACACGCGAATAGGCCGTGTTGCTGAACCCGAAGCCGCCGGACTCCTCCGGCACGATCATGCCGAACACGCCCAGTTCCGCCAGACCTTCGATCACCGCGCGCGGCAGCTTCTTGTCCCTATCGAAGGCCCCGGCGTCGACGTGTCGTTCGCCGAACTCGAGGACCGTGCCGACCACCATCTCGATCGTCTCCTGCTCCTCCTTCGACGGCGCCGGAAAGGGCAGGATCAGTTCCTGCTCGATGTGCCCCTGGAACACCGACTTCATGAAGCTGTGACGGCCTAGGCTGTGGGTGTCGGTGCTCGTCGGACGCTCCACCGAGTCGGGCGGCGCCTGGGAACTATCGGTCGGTGATTGGCTCATCGATACCTTCTCCGTCTAACTCTTGCGGAACGTGCCGCCCACCCTGGCCCGCTCGACAAGGGTCTTGGGCGAAGAGAATCTCAGACCGCGTCCATCAGCCAGCTCATCGAGACGGTCGACAACCGCCTGCAGCCCGCGCCGGTCGGCATAGCGCATCAGTCCTCCGGTGAATGGCGGGAACCCCGTACCAAAGATCATCCCAGCGTCTACATCCTCGGCCGACCGAGCAACGCCCTCGTCGAGCACCATCACCCCCTCGATCACCATACGCAACACGATGCGGTCGATCACCTCGGCCGGATCCGGCACGCGACCCGCGCGGGCGACTCTCGGCAGCACCCCGAAAACGGTCGGATCGACCACCCGCTTCTTCTTGCTCTTGATCTGATAGAACCCCCTGCCACTCTTCTTGCCCAAACGACCCGACTCGACCATCGCGTCCAGCACGTTGGCCCCCGGGATCCTCTCGCCAAACTCTTCCTTGAAGATCAGCGAGACTTTGGCCGCCACATCGATGCCGACGTTGTCGAGCAACTCGAAAGCGCCCATCGGGAAGCCAAAATCGACGAGCGCTTGATCGATCAGCGAAAAATCGTAGCCTTCCTCCACCAGCATGCCGGCCTCGTTCATGAACGGCATCAGGATTCGATTGACCAGAAATCCAGGTGAGTCCTGCACCACCACCGGGATCTTCCCCAGCCGCTTGGCCAGCGCAACAGTGGTGGCCACGGTCTGGTCGGACGTCTTGCTGCCACGAATCACCTCGACCAGCGGCATCCGATGGACCGGGTTGAAGAAGTGCATGCCGACAAATTGCTGAGGCCGCTGGAGCGCCGAGGCCATCTCGTCGATCGAGAGGCTCGAGGTATTGCTGGCCACGATCGCGTCGGCGCCGAGCAGTTGTTCCACCTCGGACAGCACCTGCCGCTTGACATCCAGCCGCTCGACCACCGCCTCGATGACGAAGTCGCAGACGTTCATCCCCTGCAACGAAAGCCCGCTGGTGACAAGCCCCAGCCGATTGTCCCGCTCCCGAGTGGTCAACTTCCTCCGCCGCACGGCCTGCTCGAAGAGCCGACCGATCTCTTGCATGCCCTTGGCCAGCTGACCGGAATCGATGTCCCGCATACGCACGGGGATGTTGTTATACGCACTGATCTGGGCGATTCCGCCCCCCATCGCGCCGGCCCCCAGAACACCGACCCGCTCCACATCACGGGGCTCGACCTGCTCGGCGACCGACTGGGCGTCCAGCCCGATGTCCTTTTTCAGCCCGTCCTGGAGGAAGAAGATCGAAACCAAGCTGCGGCAGGTCTCGGACATCACCAAGCTGGCCAGCGCCTTCCGCTCCGCCTGATAGCCCTCCTCCGCACCCGAGAAAGAGCCGACCTGGATACAGTCCAGCGCCTTCAGCGGCGCCGGGTAATGGCCCCCGGTCTGTGAGAGGATCGCCTTGCGCGCCTGATCGAAGATCAGATACCGGCCGCTGACCATCGAGCCCAGGAAACGGCGCCAGCGGCCTTCCGGAGGACGCCGGCGGGCCAGCGGCCCCCCCGAAGGCGCAAACGGTCCCGGATTGGCGCCCACGACACCCGAGCGCACGGCCTTACGCAGCAGTCGGGTCGCCTCGGCCACCCCGAATCCCTCCGGCACCAGTGCGTCGATCAGACCGTAGTGCAGCGCCTGCTTGGGCGTGATCAGTTTTCCCGCGCTGATCATCTCGACCGCGCGCATCAACCCGACCCAACGTGGGAGGCGCTGGGTGCCCCCCCAGGCCGGAATGATACCCAGCTTGATCTCCGGCAACCCGAGCTGGGTCTTGGCGCCCCTCGAAGCCACACGAAAGGTGCAGGCCATCGCAAACTCCAGGCCGCCCCCGACACAGGTGCCTTCGATCGCGGCAGCCGTCGGCACCGGCAAGGACTCGATCCGGCTGAACACCGCCTGGCCCCGCGCGGCCGCCTCGACCGCATCCGCCTTGGACTGGATCTGTCCGAACTCGTTGAGATCCGCGCCAGCAATGAAGATGTTCGGCTTGGCGCTCGAGAACAGGATCGCGTCACACTCGCTCGATCGCGCCAGCTCTTCAAGCTGCGCCACCCGCTCTTCGAGTTCGACCATCGTGGCGCGATTGAACTTGTTGACGCTCTCCCCCGGCGCGTCGAAGACCACGTGGCACAGCCCGTCATGTAAGTGGATCTGGAACGCCGCATTGGCGGCACTGCCGGCCTGGGGCTCTCCCCACGTCGTTGTGGTCATTCTCAATCCCTTTCCAGCACCAACGCGCCACCCTGTCCTCCACCCACACAGAGGGTGGCCAGTCCAAGTCGTTTGTTCCGGCGTGCCAGCTCTTTGAGCAGGGTCAGAACCAGCCGGGTCCCCGAGGATCCCACGGGATGTCCCAGCGCGATTGCCCCACCGTTGACATTTAGTTTTTGGGGATCGACCGTCCCCACCGGCTCATCCAGACCCAGATGCTCCTGCGCGAATTCCTTGGATCGGAACGCTTCGAGACAGGCCAGCACCTGCGCCGCAAACGCCTCGTTGAGTTCTATCAGATCCATGTCGCTCAAGCTGAGCTGGGCCTTGGCCAGAGCCTTGGGGGCGGCATAGACCGGCCCCAGCCCCATTCGCTCTGGATCCAGACCGGCGTAAGCGTAGCTGCGCAAGCTCCCGAGCGGCTCGATGGTCAGCCTGCGCGCCGCCTTGCCGCTCATCACCACGACTGCGGCGGCACCGTCGGTCACCATGCAGGAGTTGCCCGGCGTCACTGTGCCATTACTGCGATCGAAGAAGGGCCGCAGCCGAGAAAGCGCCTTGAGCGATTGACCCTCCCGCGGTCCCACGTCCTGTGTCACCACGCTCCGGTTGGTCGGCGGAACATAGTACGGTACGATCTCATCGGCCAGCCGCTCTCGAGCTGCCAGCGCCCGGAGGTGGCTCTCGAGTGCGTATGCATCCTGCTGCACACGACTGATCCCGAACTCGCGAGCCAACAACTCCGCCGTCTCTCCCATGATCATCCCACAGACGGGATCGGTCAGTCCCTTGAGCAGCGCGATCACCGGTTTGAAGTGGCGCGGCCGGAACCGGAGGAGATGCCGGAGCCGTCCGAGGCCTGATCTGGAGCGTGCGATCGCCTCGAAAACCTGTTTCGCCTCCTGTCGGAATAGCAGTGGAATTCCACTCATCGACTCCACGCCCGCCGCCACCACGATGTCTGCCTCGCCCGCCCGGATCTTGTCCGCCGCGTCGGTGATCGCCTGGAATCCGCTCGCACAGTTGCGGCAAACCGTCACCGCCGGCACGTGGCGGGGGATCCCGGCTCGCAGGGCGATTACCCGAGCGATATTAGCGGCATCCGGAGGCTGAGCGATATTGCCGACAATGATCTCGTCGATCTCCTCCGGCTTGACCTGGGCGCGGAACATCGCTTCCATTACTGCGACACGCCCC
Organism: uncultured Planctomycetota bacterium; assembly: GCA_964486115.1. Taxonomy (GTDB): domain Bacteria; phylum Planctomycetota; class JACQVV01; order JACQVV01; family CAZANL01; genus CAZANL01. The sequence continues at coordinate 3,986 of CAZANL010000046.1, read as the reverse complement.
AGATCGACAGCGTGGGCCCCGCGCATCTCTGTGCCAGCCTTGCAATAAGGCGTACGGGCCCCTGCGGCAATGATCACCTTCTTGCGAGCCATGATTCCCTCTCCGGATCAGAAACGGAGGGGCATTATATCGGACACCCGAGATGACGCAACGCATCGTACCGCTCCGGGACACTCTCCGCGTCCTCCGCCAGACGGCCTTCAGGACTCGACCGGGATCCCACGTAGCCCGGAAATGCTAGAATGGACCGATGCGCCCTTGGGCTTACGAGACCGCCGACATTCCCGGACTGAATGCCACCATCAAGCAATCGCCCGATGACTTCATCGTGGAAGAATTGCCCTTGTTCGAGCCAAGTGGGGAGGGCACGCATCTGTATCTGACACTGCGCAAGCGGGGCGTGTCGACCTTCGAGGTCGCGGACCGCCTGGCGCGCGCTCTGAAGCTGGCACCCAAGACCATCGGCTACGCCGGCCTCAAGGACAAGCACGGCGTGGCAACCCAGACCTTCAGCCTACCCGGCATTCCTGTCGAAGCACTCTCCGGCCTCGAGCTCCCCGGAGTGTCGGTGGTCGCGACCGCGCTGCACGGTCACAAGCTGCGGCGTGGCAAGCTGGCCGGCAACCGGTTTAGCATCACGCTGCGCAACGTGGACCGGTCCCGACAGAGTGAGGTCGACGAGCAAATCACACGGCTCGGCGAGCACGGAGTACCCAACTACTTTGGGACGCAGCGCTATGGGGTCCGGCTCAGCAACCACCTGATCGGGCGCGCCTTGTTGCGCGAGGACTGGGACGAGGTGGTCGGGCTGACCCTCGGCCGACCTGCTCACGCCGACACCGATCCGCGCGTTCACCGGGCTCGAGAACTTCACGACGCCGGTCGGCTGGAGGAAGCAGCTGCAGAATGGCCGCGACACTTCGCCGTCGAGCGGGCGATGGCGGTTCAGCTCGTGCGGAGGCCGGACGACGCCCGGGGTGCCGTCGGACGACTGCGCCGCCGGGAGCGGAGCCTGTACCTCAACGCGCTCCAGTCCTACCTGTTCGACAGCCTTCTCGAGCAGGTCGTCATCGAGCGTCTGGACACCCCACCCTTCGGTCTCCTGCCGGGCTACAAGGTCAAGGCGACTGACGCCGTGCTCTCCGAGCCGGAACTGGTCGCCGCGGTCCTGCCCGGAATCGACACGGCTTCGGTGTTCCGCCGCGAGCGACTGAAGGGGGCCCGTCGCGCACTGCGCCTCAGGCCGGTGATCTCACACAACTGGATCGAGGACGGCCTCGTCCTGGCCTTCGATCTGCCTTCGGGCGGTTATGCCACGAGCGTGCTCCGCGAACTGATCAAGGGCGATCCGGCGATCCCCCGGCCCTAGCCGGACGCCCCTACGACCGAGGGCTATCACGCGTCGCGCCGGCTCTCGCGATCTCGTTCGGCCTGCTCCTGGATCCGACCCATCACGTCGGCGACAAGTTGCTTGGCGGTCCGCCCCGCGCACAACTCCCCGGCGGTGACGGGTTCAGAGAAGCGGATTCGAATCGGCTCGCCACGCTGTCCGGGGGGGCGGAAGTTACGCCGGATCTCGTGAACCAGATTGTTGCCTAGCCCGAGGATGAAAAAGGAAGCACGACCGTGCCCGGATGACACAGCAGCAGCAGCTTGCTGACCCCACTACGCGCGGGCAGCAGCTTGTACGGATCATCGCTCTTGTTGCGCCGGCCCTCCGGGTGAATGCCGATCACGGTTCCCGGCCCCATGACGTGCGCCATCTGCTGGATGCCGGTCTGGTTCAGTCGCCGTCTCCCCGGCTCGCGAAAAACCGGTGGCCACATCCCACCGCCGCTGATGCACAGGTTGACCAGCAGCCCCAGCGGATTGTCATAGAAGAAGCTCGACCGTACGGGATAGTAGTGCCGTCGCATCAGCCGGGTCCGCCAGGTCACGTAGGTCCCGCAGATATACAGGTCGAAATAGGACCGATGGTTGCCGACCAGCAGCAGTCCCTGCGGCGCCTCTAACCCATCGAGCCGTTCGGCACCGTGAACCTCCCACAGATTGCGGGTGCAGGCGGCCACCCAGCGGGCGCTGACGTGCTTGACCCCCACCTGGATCAGGTTCTTCAGCCCCGGCCGACAGCTGATCGCCTCGAGCAGGCTGACGGTCACCCTTTCGGTCCTCGAGAGCAAGCTCCGGTTCATTCGCGGCATCTGCGGATTCACGCCCAAAAGAATACCCTTTGCGTGCCGTGCGAGATACGCTGCGGTATGACCCTGGCCATCAGGATCTCGGGCATGACTGTGCGCTTCGGCCCGGTGACGGCGGTGTCGAACCTCGATCTCGAGGTCCAGACCGGCGAGGTCTTTGGTTTTCTGGGCCCCAACGGCGCGGGAAAGACAACGACCATCCGATCCCTGCTCGACCTGCTGCGCCCCCAAACCGGCCGTGTGGAAGTGCTCGGCGTCGAGGTCCGGGCTGGGGGCGGCGCGTTGCGCTCGCGCATCGGCTACCTTCCCGGCGATCTGGCGCTGTTCCCCTTCTTGACGGGACGGCAGACCTTGGTCCTGTTCGAGCAACTCAACAAGCGGGCCGACGTGCTGCGCGACCACGTGCTGGAGACACTCGGCTTCCCCCGCGACGCGCTAGACCGAAAAGTCCGCACCTACTCGACCGGCATGCGGCAGATGCTCGGGGTGACCTGCGCCATGCAGCACGATCCGGAACTGCTGGTGCTCGACGAACCGACCACCGGACTCGACCCGCTGGTGCGCACGGCACTGCTTGGCCTGCTGCGTGAACACGCGGCCAAGGGGCGGACCGTCTTTCTCTCGAGCCACGTGCTGGCCGAGGTGGAGGACAGCGCCGACCGGGTGGGGCTGATACACCGGGGAGTGCTCCATCTGGTCGAGAACATCTCTACCCTGCGCGAACGACTTCCGCGCCAGGTGGTATTGCGCCATCTGGACGGTCGCAAGGAGGCCTTCTCACACACCGGATCCCCGCGCGAGCTGATCGACCGACTGAACCCCGACATGCTGAGTGACCTGGAGATCCGACCGGCAGACCTGGGCGCTGTCTTTCGGTTCGTCGTTCACGGCGAGGATCCAGAGGAATGAACTCCACGCTGTTGCGTCTCACCATCCGCCGCCACTGGCTCTCGGTCAGCCTCTGCGCACTGCTGCCGCTGATCATCGGCGGCGTGATCGGGCTGGTCTATCCGACCTACAGCCAGGAGCGCCAGCTGGCCCGGCTGTTCAAGCTGGGCACGCAGTTTTTCGGCAAGGGCGGCCAGATCGACCTGTTCTCTCCCGCCGGTTCGTTCAGCCTGCCGTTCCAGCACCCGACAGTGCTGATCATCTACGCGGTGATCACCGCCATTCCGGCGATGACCTTGCCCGCGGGGGAGCGTGGACGCAGGTCGCTCGACCTGCTGCTGTCGACCCAACTGAGCCGGACAACCCTGGTTGGAACACTGTCGCTCTTCTCCTCGCTCGTAGCAATCCTGATCGGTCTGTCGGCTTATCTCGGGGCCTGGATCGGGGCGTCGATGAGCGAGGTGACCGAGCTGATCCCCTGGGGTACCTATGCCATGGTCGCCTGCAACAGCACCAGCTTGTGCGCGTTCTGGAGCGGAGTGGCCATCCTCGTCTCCGTGCTGGCACGGGATCGCGCCAGCGCCACGCTGTATTACGGCGTATTGGTCGCTGGGGCGCTCTCGATCGATATCGCGGCACGCCTGATGAAAAGCGGCGACTGGCTGGCCTGGTACACCCCCTACGGCTACTTGCGCCCTGCCCGTGTGATCGGTGTCGAGACCGGTTTCCAGCCCTGTATCCGGGACATCGCGGCACTGCTGACGTGCGCCTTGGTGCTTCATCTTGCGGCGATTCTGCTGGCCCAACGGCGACGCTGCGCCTGAACCTCGTTATCCAGTGAACTGGGGAGCGAGCGTTCGTGGTTGGACGTCTCCCGCGAGATGATGGCGCTGACGGGAA
>CAZANL010000045.1:0-14114 GCA_964486115.1 uncultured Planctomycetota bacterium | reverse complement strand
CTCGAAGCTCTACATGGCCTATGCCGCGTACGGGCTGATCTTTTTCGTCTGCCACATACTGCCAGACATCGATCTGCTCAGCCGAAGACGAGGTGGTATCGCGTTTCTCAAGAGTCACCGCGGCATGACCCATTCCATCTTGTTCAACCTGGCCGCGCCCTGGGCAGTCGGCGCCGTGATGTTCGCCTTCCAGCAAGGGATCAAACCCTACCTCTACGGCGCCCTGGTCGGCACCGTCGGTGGCGCCTTCCACCTGGTGCTAGACGTGACCAACCCCTATCCGGTGCGCCTGTTCTGGCCGCTCAAGAAGCGGGTCAGCTTGGATCTGGTGTACTTTCGCGACCCATGGATCCTGCTGATGCTCGTGATGGGGTTTTTCTGGTTCCAGAAGCCCGACGTGGGCGCGATCATCTGCGGCCTGTTCATCTTCCTGGTTCTCTGTCTGCGGTTGGGATTCGCGATCTACGTGCGCAGGCGCTTCCCGTTCTTTCAGCGCCACCTGGGCCGAGAAAAGGTCCAGAAGGTCGCGTTCATACCCGACCCCTGGCAACCCTGGGCCTGGAAGGTGACGATACTGACCGATGACGCGATACACACCTGGAACCTCGATGTGCTGGCTGGCCGCGCGGTCGACCGGGAGCGCTTCGATCGGCGCGAGGCCGGTGTCGTCCGCCGCGCACGGGCTCACGAGCTGGTGCGCGCACTCGACGAATACACACCCTTCTTCTACCTCACCGAAGAGCAGGACAGCCAGAACCCCGACCGGACGGTCGTCAACGGAAAAGACATGCGTTTCTACTACTACGGCGACGAGAATCCGTTTCGGATCAAGTTCACCTACGAGGGGAACAAACTGGTCGAGGGTTACTTTCTCTAACCCGGAATCGGCTTGACACGGAGAGGCAATTTCGCTAGCCTGCTGTAAGCGGAATACGCCGCGCATCAACCGCTGCCGCACTCTTCGGAAGCGATAGATCCACCGACAACCGAGCAGATGCTCGGCCTTTCATAAGCACCTACTCAGTAAAGCTTTAGTCCAGGCCCCGCTCCTGCCCACCCCTGAAACAGTCCGCAGTTTCAACCTCAGCATGTCAAAGACTCTGTACGTTATCGACGGTCACTCGCAGACCTACATGGCATACCACGCAATGGGTAACCTGACAGCACCTGACGGCCGCCCGACGGGAGCGGTGTACGGGTTCGTCAACATGTTGCGCAAGCTGCTGAAGGAGCACACTCCGGATCATCTGGTGATCGCCTTCGACCACCGCGGCAAGACGTTTCGGCACGAGATGTACTCCGAGTACAAGGCCCATCGCCCTCCGATGCCAGACGACTTGCGCCCCCAGCTGAGTGAGATCAAGAAGATACTCGCCGCGTGGCCTATCACCGTCTTGGAGCGGCAAGGTTTCGAGGCGGACGATCTGCTGGCCACGCTCTGCCGAAAATGCGAATTCGAGGATCTGCGCATCGTTCTCGTGACGATGGACAAGGATGCTCGCCAGCTGCTGCTGCAGGACAAGGTGGAGATCTTCGACTACCGCCGGAATAGCTTTCTCACAGCCGACAAGATGGTCCACAAGGATGGCATCCGCCCGGATCAGATGGTCGACTTCCTCGCGATGGTCGGAGATGCGAGCGACAACATCCCGGGCATCAAGCTGATCGGCAAGAAAACGGCAACCAAGCTGCTCAAACAATACGACAGCCTGGATCGCATTCTCGATACGGCTGAGCAGATCAAGGGCAAGGTGGGTGAGAACATCCGCCTGGCGCGAGACCAGGTCCTTCTCAGCCGGGAGCTGGTCAAGCTGGACGACCGGATGCCGATCGAATTGAGACTCGAAGATACCCGTCTTCAACCACCGGATCCCGGGACGCTGATACCGCTGTATCGAGAGCTGGGATTTACCCGACTGGTAGAGGACCTGCTGGATCAGTCCCCGCAGGGGGCTCCGATCGCGACCGATTACCGGATCGCCGACACTGACGAGCTGGCCAGCTGGGTGCTGGCTCAGTTGACCAAACAGCCCGAGATCGGGATCCATGTGGCGCAGGACGGCATGGGCGTCAGCTGGCAGCAAGGCGTCGGCTGGCACCTCCCCTGGAGCCCCGAGTTGCGCAAGCTGCTCGAGGCACCCCGGCCAAGAAAGGTCGGCCACGATCTCAAGCAGAGCCTGCTCCATCTCGCTCGCAGAGGCATCCAGCTGAACGGCATCAGCTTCGACACGATGTTGGCCGCCTACCTGCTCAACCCGACACTCGAGCAATTCAGCCTGCCTCAACTGTCGCTGACGCACCTGGGCTTGAAGCCCGACCAGATCGTCTCCGACGAACCGCTGCCGCTGCTCGCCGAAGAGCAGACGGCCGACCGCACGGCCCAGTGGGCCGATCTGTCACTCCGCCTGGCCCAGACGCTGCGGCCGATCCTGGCCCGCAATGACTTGACCGATCTCCTGGAGCAGCTCGAGGTCCCGCTGCTGCGTGTCCTGGCCGACATGGAGACGGTCGGGATCTGCGTCGACCGACAAGCGCTGGCCAACCTCGCCCTCGAGCTCTCGGCCCAGATCTCATCGCACCGCGATGAGATCCATGCCCTCGCCGGCGAAACGTTCAACATCGACTCCCCCAAGCAACTCGCCGACATCCTGTTCGAGAAACTCGAACTGCCTCGGCGGCGGAAGACCCGAACCGGATGGTCCACGGACGCCCAGGTCCTCGAAGAGTTGTCGGAGCAGCACCCCCTGCCGGCCGAGGTCCTGCGCTATCGCCAGCTGGTCAAGCTCAAGAGCACATACGTCGACGCGCTGCCCCGACTGGCCGATCCGGCAACGGGACGAATACACACCCAGTTCAATCAGGCGACCGCGGCCACGGGCCGGCTGTCTTCATCACATCCGAACCTGCAGAACATCCCGATCCGCACAGAACTGGGCCGCTCAATCCGCGCCGCCTTCATTCCCGGCGACGAGCAGGTCGGCGAAGATGGCGGCCTGTTCGACGGACTGGACGAGGCCCTGGTGCTGGTCTCCGCCGACTACTCGCAGGTCGAGCTGCGGATCCTGGCCCACGTATCGGGCGACCCGGCACTCCGCGACGCCTTCTTGCAGGGCGCCGACATTCACCGCACAGTCGCCGCCCGGATCGCCGGGATCTCGCAAGCGGAAGTCACCGACGCGCAACGACGCGGCGCGAAGACGGTCAACTTCGGTATCATTTACGGACAGACGCCTTTCGGGCTGTCGCAGGAACTGGGCATCTCTCAGGACGAAGCGCGACTCTTCATCGAGCGTTACTTCGAGGGTTTTCCCCAGGTCAGACAATTCATCGACGAGACCATCGCGAAAGCGCGAAAAACGGGGCACGTTCGCACGTTGATGGGCCGCATCCGATACCTCCCGGACATCAACGCCAAGCACTACGCTCGCCGCGCTTTCGCCGAGAGAACGGCGGTCAACACCGTCATTCAAGGGACCGCCGCAGATCTGATCAAGATCGCGATGATTCGGACCCAGGCGCGCATCGAACGCGAACAGCTACCCGCCACCCTGTTGCTGTCGATCCATGACGAGTTGCTGTTCGAGTGCCGTCCGGACAAAAAATCCACCGTCTGCCAGGTCGTCTGCGAAGAGATGACCGAGGCGATGTCACTCGACGTGCCGCTGGTCGTCGATGTGGGCACCGGGCGCAACTGGCTCGTGGCCGGGTCTCGCCAGGAGCTGGTAGCCGGATGACGGCTCCCGTGATCGGAATCACCGGTGGCATCGCCAGCGGCAAGTCGACGGTGGCCCGCCTGTTTGCCGAACTCGGCGCAGTGGTCGTCAACGCCGACGAGTTGGCTCACATCGCACTTCAGTCGGAGGAGGTCAAGGCCGACGTGCGGCGACAATGGGGAGCGGGTGTGTTCGCAGAAAACGGACAGGTAGACCGGGCGGCGCTCGGGAAAGTCGTCTTCGACGATCCTCGGCAGCTGGTCACTCTGGAAGGCCTGATCCACCCGCTCGTGCGAGAGATGATCGCCACGGCTCTTGCCGCGCATGCGGCAAGCGGCACATCGGTCGTGCTCGATGTACCGCTGCTGCTCGAATCGGACCACTACGAGGCGATCTGCCAATGCGTGGTCTACGTACACGCGAGCCCAGCGTCGCGACAAGCGCGCGCGGAACTGCGAGGCTGGACTGAGGCAGAGCTGGAGCGTCGTGAGGCGCAGCAGCTTTCGCCCGACGAGAAAGCTCGACGGGCAGACTATATCGTCGACAACGACGCAGATATGGACGCCACCCGGACCAGAGTCAGCGAGATCTGGAACAGGGTGCAGGAGGGGCAGCGTGTCTGAGCAAAAAGAAACTGGCAACGATAAGCCCAACCGCCGACCGCGACGGCCGGCCAAGGGACAAGAAACCGCCACCGCGGAGCCCCCAGCGCCGAAGCGCTCTCCGGGCAACGCTCTCAACCTGACCGAACTACAGCACATGACCGTGGCCAAGCTGCGGGACGTGGCTGGCGATCAGGGCCTCGAGAACCTCGCCGGGCTCAAGAAACAGGATCTGATCTATCAGATCCTGGAGCACAAGGCGCGAAGCAACGGGCTCCTTTTCGGCGAAGGGGTGCTGGAGGTTCTGCCAGACGGATTCGGCTTTCTGCGCAGCCCGGACTACAACTACCTGCCGTGTCCCGACGACATCTACGTCTCGCCCTCACAGATCCGACGCTTCGGCATCCGCACCGGGATGACGGTCACAGGCCAGATCCGTCCACCCAAGGACAACGAGAAGTACTTCGCGCTGCTGCGGGTCGAGGCCATCAACCACGAACCCCCCGAGCGCGTACAGGAGAAGGTCAACTTCGACGATCTGACACCGCTCTACCCCTGTGAGCGCCTGATACTCGAGACGACCGCCGAAGAGCTGGACATGCGCATCGTCGACCTGGTCACGCCGATCGGCATGGGCCAGCGAGGAATGGTCGTGGCCCAACCGAGGACCGGTAAGACGGTCCTGCTTCAGAAACTCGCCAACTCATTGAAGGCCAACTATCCCGCGCTCAAGCTGATCGTGCTGCTGATCGACGAGCGCCCCGAGGAGGTGACAGACATGGAGCGGTCGGTCGATGGCGAGGTCGTCAGCTCCACCTTCGATGAACCCGCCAGCCGACACGTACAAGTCGCCGACATGGTGATCGAGAAGGCCAAGCGCATGGTCGAGTACGGAGACGACGTGCTGATCCTGCTGGACTCGATCACACGCCTCGGGCGGGCCTACAACAGCGAGGCTCCCCACTCGGGCAAGATCCTCACCGGTGGGATAGACGCCAACGCGCTCGAGAAGCCCAAGCGCTTCTTCGGCGCCGCCCGCAACATCGAAGAGGGGGGTTCCCTGACGATCCTGGCCACTGCCTTGATCGAGACCGGCTCGAAGATGGATGACATCATCTACGAGGAGTTCAAGGGCACCGGCAACATGGAGTTGCACCTCGACCGGAGGCTGGCCGACAAGCGAATCTATCCCGCGCTGGACATCAACCGCTCGGGCACCCGCAAGGAAGAGCTACTGTTCCACCCCGAAGAGCTACGCCGGATCTGGATGCTGCGCAAGGCGCTCAACGAGCTGCACCCAGCGGATGCGATGGACAAGCTCAAGGAGCGCCTGTCCAAGTACGGCAGCAACGCCGAGTTCCTGATGAGCGAGGCGTTCAACAAATAGAACCCTGGGGTATCATCCTGCGCCCTGTCGACTGACTCCTGCCGGCACACCGGTGTAGGTCAGCTCTGGACAGCTGATCGGACCGTGAGAGGCACAGCCCAATCTGGCACGAGCTCGGATCACAGCTTGTGCCGCTCGTTCCACCCGTCCTGGTACGTCTTCTGGATATCCACGATCTCGTCGAGGCTAGCGACGAACAGGTCGACCAGCAAGGGCTCGAGGTGGCTGCCACGACCCGCTTGTAAGATCGACAGAGCCTTCTCGTTGGAGAGCGCCTTGCGATAGACACGCTCGCTGGTCAGCGCATCGAACACATCTGCTACCGCACAGATCCGGCCCCAGAGCGGAATATTCTCCCCCCAAGTCCCGTTCGGATAACCGGTCCCGTCCCACCGCTCGTGGTGCGAAATCGCAATCACTTCTCCCGCCTGCAACAACTTGGATGGGGAGCCACGAAGAATCCTGGCCCCCATCAACGCGTGTTTTCGCATGATGGTCATTTCCCCGCTGCTCAACTTTCCTGGCTTGAGGAGGATGTAGTCGGGGATCCCGATCTTGCCCACATCGTGCATCATGCTGGCCTGGCGGATCAATCCCACCTCGTCATTCGGCAGCTTGAGGCACTCGGCCAACACCACTGAATAGAGACTCATCCGCTGGATGTGCGCCGCGGTGTCTTCGTCCTTGTACTCCGCCGCGAGCACGAGCCGGCGGATCGTGTCGAGGTGCGCCTCGGTCGTCTTGTGCTGCGCATCGGCCAGATCGTCGAACGCCTGCTGCAGTTCCGCCGTCCGCTCGACGACTCGATCTTCGAGTTCCTGTCGATTTCGCTTGACCTGATCCTGCGCCGCCTTCATCCGCAGGAGCGAGGCGGCTCGCACCCGAAGCTCGGTCATCTCGACCGGCTTGGCAATGAAGTCGTTGGCCCCCGATTCGACCGCCTTCAGGCGATCGTCACGGCCAGACATCGCGGTGACCATGATGATCGGAATGTCACTGACCATCTGATTCTCTCGAATCCGCCGAGCAACCTGGTATCCGTTGAGGCCGGGCATCATCACGTCCAGCAGCACCAGATCGATGCTGTCGGCGATCTTGGACAGTGCGTCCTCGCCGTTGCACGCCAGGACCGGTTCGTGGTCGAACGCCTCGAGCATGTCGCCCAGCAGGGCGCGATTGGCCTGCTCGTCATCCACCACCAAGACTCTGGAGCGGTTCATACCCTCATTATCGCCATCCGATGCCCGTTGTCAGGTGGTAAAGATCTTGGCTAGCAGACGAACCGCGGCTCGGTCTGTCGCGGCGCAAGCCAGACCAGGCCATCAGGCTCGACCCGCACCATTTCCTCCAGGCTGACCAGCCCACGCCCAGAAACACTCACCTCCAACTCGAGAGTAAAGACCGAGCCGGGCTCTACCCGCATAAAAGGGCTCTGACCGTAGCGCTCCCACACCGGCGCAAGTAACGTTCCGCCGTCGTGCACCGACCGCCCCACCTGATGTCCGAGCGCGTGCGGATACTCGGGAAATCCCTGACTGGTCACGTGGTTGCGTGCGGCAGCGTCCACCTCCGCACCCGTCGCTCCTGGCTGCAGGATCTTCGCCGCCGCATCAATGGCACCCGAGACGGCCTGGAACGCGTGACACACCTCGTCCGGGAGCTGACCTGGAGTACCCAGAAACCAAACTCGTTGGAAATCAGAGCAGTATCCCTGCCACTTGACCCCCAGGTCGACGTGCAGCAACTGCCCAGCCTCGAGCGTATGATCCCCTGGCGGCCCGTGTCCTATCGGCGAATCCGGTCCGCAGCTGACCGTTGCGGGCCACCAGGCCGGCTCCAGTTCCCGCCTGACCAGCTCTTTTTCGAGCCAGCTGGATACCTGCTTCTCACTGATGCCTTCGACAATGCGCCCGTCCAGGCTGTCGAATATCTCCATCGTGATCTGTGCCGCCCGTCGGATCCGCACCATCTCGGTCTCGGTCTTGCGCGACAGCAAGGCACGCACGACTGCGCCCGCGGAGGTCAGTCGCTCGGAGTATGGCGTCCCGGCCAGATGTGCCAGCAGGTCCTGGTGCATGCCGTGCGTCAGGCCGTCCGCGTGCGGATCGTCCATCGCGACGTTGATGCCAATCTGCCGCGGGTCCAACTCCTCGAGAAGCACACGCAGCGACTGGCGAATCGACCGCTGATAGCCTTCGATACGCGTGAACAGCCCGCTCGACTCCACCTCGGGCCGATCCAGTTCCCCGACGAGCGCGACGCGCTCGCCCAGTGCTGTGAACAAGAAGGCGGAACGCCAGGTCACGTCCAGTCCACAGACGTGGCCGAGCATCGGATCGGACGTCACCTCGCGGGTGTAGATCAGCCAGCAGTCGATCCCCATCTCGCGCAGGATCGGTGCGAGCTGGTCCAGCTTCTCGGCTCGCAGCGGATCAGTCATCCAGCCCGCGCAGCGGCTGCTGAGACTCGACCACCGCCAACAACTCTCCACTCTGCACCAACTCCAGCACGGCGTGGAGATCCGGATAGAGCAGCCGATCCCCATCCAGATGCGGCACGCGGCCCCGAATCAGCTCTCGTGCCGCCTCGAGCGCCGGGCTGCTGGTCAGTGGCAGGTGGAAATCAATGCCCTGGGCCCCCAGCAAGAACTCGATCGCCAGCACCTTTTCCAGATTCTGCATCACCGTCCGACACTTGCGGGCGGCAAATGTGCTCATCGACACATGGTCCTCTTGTTCGGCGGAGGTCGGAATCGAGTCGACCGAGGCCGGATGAGCCAGCACCTTGTTCTCGGAAACGATGCTCACCGCGGCAACGTGGGCAATCATGTAGCCCGAGTTGATCCCGTCACCCTCCACCAGAAAGGCGGGCAGTCTCGACAAGTCTGGATTGACCAGCTGCTCGATTCGGCATGCGGATATGCTGGCTAGCTCGGCCAGTGCAATCGCGGCATAGTCGGCCGCAAGAGCCACCGGCTGTCCATGGAAGTTGCCGGCCGACACCACCGAGCCGTCCTCCAATACCAGCGGATTGTCGGTCACGGCTCGCGTCTCGATGCGACAGACTTCCTGCGCGTGGCGCAACGCATCCCGACTTGCCCCGTGAACCTGGGGCATACAGCGGATCGAGTAGGGGTCCTGCACCCGGTCACAATCGCGATGTGAGGTGCGGATCTGGCTGCCCGATATCAAACCCCGGAGGTTTTCCGCCACCGCTCGCGCGCCGGGATGCGGCCGCAAAGCATCGATCCGCGGATCGAAAGCGGTATCCGATCCCTGCAAGGCTTCCAGCGACGTCGCGCCTGCCACGTCGGCCAGCCGGACCAACCTCTCCGCACAGACCAGCACCTCCACCAGATGGGCCGTCGATACCTGAGTCCCGTTGATCAGCGCCAGCCCTTCCTTGGCCCTCAACGCGAGTGGTTCGAGTCCCACCCCTGCCAGCGCCTCCGCTGCGTCGAGCGTCCGGCCACCACAGCGCACCCGGCCGTGGCCGATGACCGGCAGCGCCAGATGGGCCAGCGGCGCCAGGTCTCCGCTGGCGCCTACCGACCCCTGCTCTGGCACGAGCGGCAAGATGTCGGCATTGAACAAGTCGATCAACCGCTCCACCAGCTCGGGCCGGACTCCCGAGTTACCCTGGGAGATGGTCGCCACGCGAAGCGCCAAGGCCAATCTAGTCAGGCGCGGTGACAGAGGGTTGCCCAGCCCCGACGCATGACTGAACAGCAGGTTTTGCTGCAGCTTGTTCAGCTGGTCCGCAGAGACCCGCTTCTGGGCCAGCTTGCCGAAACCGGTATTGATCCCGTAGATCGTCCGGCCCTCTTCGAGAATCGTCTCGATGCTCTGGCGACCCGCGGCGATCGCGCAGTGAGCCGCTTCGGTCAGTGCAAGCTGCACCTGCTCCCCACGAACGATGCGGGCCAGATCCTCCCAGGCGATGCCGTCAGGCGTAACGTTGATGGTCGACACGGCCGAACATGCTACCCGAACTGTTTGGCGCAATCCAGATCGAGATCGACCGGGACCTCAACCTTGTTCCAGACTGCCCGCCTGTTCGCTCCCCAATACTCAGCGACGGTCGGTCCGAAATAGACCCGCTACTTCTGCGACGCCCCCAGAAAACGCTCCTGCATGTGCTGTGCGGACAGACGCAACATCCGCAGGATGTAGGTCCAGCCGTCATAGTGCCCCACCGGAATCCAGTGGGGCTGCACGCCAAAGGCCGCCGCCAGCTTCTTGGCATTGGCCGGCGGAACCGAGGTGTCCTTGGTGCCGTTGATCATCATCACCCCGGTGCCACGAGCCTTCGTCGCATAGGTCAGCGGCTCGATCGCCCTCAGCGCATGACGCACCTGCTTGACGGTCGCCTGCCGGGCCGCCCGACTTCTGCGAATCTTGCGGGTCTCGTCGCTGTTGAGCAGTAGCCCCCCCAGGTCGCCACCGCCGAGGATCACGCTGCAGGCCTTGAACCGATCGTCGACCGAATAGACCAGCGATGACATCACGCCTCCCAGACTGATACCCATCACCGCGAGGTTCTTCACGCCCTCGTCCCGCTGCAGCCAGGTGGCGGCTCGCCGTGCATCCTGAACGGTCTGGATGAACGCGTTGCGCGTACGCACCAGATCGGCCGAGATCGTGTAGTCACCACTGCGGACTCCCTTCGGAGATCGCTCGAACTGGTAGGCGTGGGGCATGATGAAGACCTTGAAGCCCATCAGAACGAGGTAGCTGGCCACCGCCTTCTCGAATGTGATGTCAGGCCCCTTCCAGATCGGCAGCAGGACGACCGCCCCCTTCGCCTTCCGTCGCGGCACGTAATAAAAGCCATAGACGGTGTTGTTGCAGGCGTGAGGCGACTTGAACGGACTCGGGAACTCGACTCGATAGCTCTTCAGCGGAAATGAGCGGAGCAGTGTCTTGGTCACCTGGAACGGCTCTCGCTTGACTCGAAAGAGACTCCGACTCGGCTTCAGATCCGGAGGAGCCTTGTAAGGCGCGACCGAACGGGGCATCGGCTTCGGCTTGATCGGTCGTTTCGGGACACTCGGCCGGCTCGTCGGCTTCGGTTCTAGGGACTCGACCGGGCCCTCCAGCGAAAACGCCACCGCCGGCCCCTTCAGGTCACCTGCTCGGACCCACATTGTGCGCGTGGCCGGCATCATCACGACCTGGTGAATCGTCTCGCCATTGCGCACCTGACCCCGCGGGTCGCTGAGCAGACGCAGCATCGTCTCGGCCCGAGCCGGCTGGCCCGGCAGCGTCTGCTTGAGCCTGTTGTATCGACCCTTGCCAGAGGCGGTCGCCGATGGGAGCTGGGCGTGGGGCGGCCGTGTGGGATCGCAGCCCAGCAACAGGTCTGCCTTCAGCCTCCGCTCCAGCACGTTCCGGGCCGACACCTCGAGCACCGCCGCATGCCTGCCATCAGCGATGGTGAAGTGATAGCCCAGCGTACCCTTGCCCCGCTTGAGGAGCCGCACGGCCTGCTTCAGGCTGGTCGCCCGCTGAGCCACGTCACGCAACCGCAACAGCACGCTACTGCCCTGGATCGAGCTGTCCTTGGGGGCCGGGACGGACTCCCAGCCGAAGGACAGGCCCGCCTCGTTAAGCGCACTGAACACACCGATGATGCCCGGATAGCCCAGAGAAAGCAGAGCCTGCCCGCTCCCAGGCGAAATTCGGAACATCACGCCGTGCTTGGCCAGTACCTCCTTGAGGAAACCCCAATCCAGATTGCGGCCATGGACCAACCCCTTGTTCCGCAAGACGGCGTTGGTACACCCCAAAGCACCCTCTATCAGCGACTCGGGATCAGGAAACTCGATCAGCGTGGGCAAGATGTTGAGCAAGAAGATCTGTTCGTACGGCACCCCCGCACCATGAGCCACGCCCAGCATCTCGCTCATCTGGGCCGCTGGGACCCATGTGTGCATCTTGCGTGACGCGACGCAGAGCGCCGGCATGGCCAGCTCACGAACCCGCGGCAGGATCATGAACTTGAGCGCCTGTGGCACTTTCTTCGACTGAACCAGCAGAGGCCTCAGCTTGCTCGGCAGACGCTTGTTCAGACCCGCCAGGATCGCCTTGATCTCCTTGGACAGCAGCCAGCCATGCTGGAAACCCAGCTGGTACGGCGTCCCCCGCAGGGTGACCTCGGTGACCCCCCGCAGCACGCGTCGCCGGCTTCCCGCCCGCAACCGCTCGGGATCTCGCTCGGCATGAAACTGGTCCTGCCGCGACCGTGGCAACAGGTCGAGCAGCAACTTCTCGAGGACCCAGCGATCCATCTCCGGCCCAAAGAAGTTCATCATCGACTCGTAGCCCGCACCGACATAGAGCCGGCGGTCCACGATGTAACCCAGATGATCGTTGGCCAGCCCGACGATCCAGGGCCGGACGCCCAGCGCGCGAGCCTCTTTCTTCAGCATCAGGCCGATCGACACAGACAGCTCGCCGGGGACCGACAGCAGCATCGCGCGGCCCAGACGGATACGATGCAGCGGCACGTGCGTGCGGCCGAACTTGGTGACGAAGCTGGGCGGCAGCTTGGCCACGGTATAACGGATCGAGAGGGAGACTTCGCCCGACGTCTCGATCCTCGCCACCTTGTCGCCCAGGATTCTGGCCAGTGCGACTCCGTACCGCTTCATCCGGTCGAAGTGATCCTTGCCACCGGGTGCCCTGGGACTCTGATCTCCTTCCGCCCCATTGGTGAATATCGCCTGGGTCCCGGTAAATCGCTTCTCCAGTGCGTCGCAGAAGGCGCCGGGCCAGCCCGCCGAGATTCGCATGTTCTCGTCGGACACGATCGTCGGATGGGCGGCGAAGTTGGCCACCAGTGCTCGCAGCTTGCCAGCCCGGTCGGTCACCTTCATCACCAACAATTGGGGGTCGGTCGGGCCACCACGGATCCGCCGATTGCGCGACATCTTCGACGCCTCGATCGAGGCAAACCCGATCTTCGCCGGTTGAGCGCGGTCAACCGCCCGGGTAATCGCCGTGACGGTCAGCCCGACCATCCGCTTGTACAGTCCCTGATCGAAAAACCCCATCGCCACCATGAAGTATTGATGCCGCGTCATCCCTCCCGGCCCGCTGTGATTGTGGGTCGCGCCGATCAACACGTTCCGGGGTTTGATACTCAACCGCGCCGGTAGCGACTTGATCACATCGGCGCGAAATTCGGCCGACGTGCCGATCAGGTCGAGCGTGGCCCAGACCAGCTTCTCCTTACCGGTCGAGATGTAGATCACCCGACACTTGACCGGATCGTGCACGCCCTTCGACAGCTTGCCGAAGCGACTGCTATACCCGCCCAGCGGTACGCTGCGACGGGGTGTCACGTCGACAGTGGACAGACCGACCTGCAGATCCGCCTCAGCGGTCGACAAAAACACCAGAAAGGTCAAAGCACACCCAGCAATGCGGAGTGACTGCATCAGGTCTCTCCCCTCCAAGATCACCATGTAATGTGGAGATCTTATACGGAGAGGGCCGGCCCAGCGTTAGCTTAGCGTGGTGCGAATCGCGTCGGTGTAGGGTGGACGAAGGACACCCTTCTCGGTGATGATCGCCGAGATCAGCTCGGCCGGGGTCACATCGAAGGCCGGGCTGTAGGTCAAGCAGCCCTCAGGCGCCACCGGCTCGGCATAATAGCCGGCCACAATCTCCTCCGAGGCCCGCTCTTCGATCGGGATCTCGTCTCCCGAAGACAAGCTCAGATCGAATGTTGAGGAGGGAGCAGCAATGAAAAATGGAATCCCGTGGGCTTTCGCCAGGAGCGCCACCCCATAGGTGCCTATCTTGTTGGCCGCATCGCCGTTGGCCGCGATCCGGTCAGCCCCGGTCACCACCATTTGGATCCGCCCCTCTTTCATCACCTGGGCCGCCATGTTGTCGCAGATCAGCGTGGTCTCGATCCCCGCCCGCATCAACTCCCAGGTCGTCAACCGGGCTCCCTGTAGCAGCGGTCGGGTCTCGTCGGCATAGACCGCCACTTGCTTACCCGCCTCGTGCGCCTTGACGATCACCGCCAGCGCGGTGCCCAGCTCCGATGTGGCCAGTCCACCCGCATTGCAGTGAGTCAGAATCGTCGCCCCATGCGGCACCAGCTCCGCCCCATACTCTCCAATCGCATGGCACATCCGCCGATCTTCGTCATGGATCGCACGCGCCTCGGCCAGCAGGCCGGCGATCCTCTGCTCGGCGCCGCCGGTCAGCTCGGCAGCTCGACGCTTCATCCGGTCGAGCGCCCAGAACAGATTGACCGCGGTCGGTCGGCTGCCGGCCAGATAGTCCGCCACCCGCTCGATCTCGGCATCCAGCGTGTCGTCGTCACAGTGCTGGACACCCACCACCAGACCGTATGCCGCGGCAATACCGAACGCCGGCGCCCCCCCCACCACGACTC
>CAZANL010000044.1:13114-14152 GCA_964486115.1 uncultured Planctomycetota bacterium | reverse complement strand
CGCGTCGGTGGTGCCCCGAAACGCCGAGAAGATCGGACCGATGTAGTAGACGCCGCCGAAGAAGGCGTCGATCGGCGAGGGCCGGTGCCTGGCCGATTCGAAGACCCAGACCAGGTCGTCCTCGGCCTGCGCGGAACAGGCGAGCAGCTCGCTCAGCCGGTCCTCGTCGTACTTCTGCCCCGAGACGCGCTCGAGGGCCGGAATCACCTCGTCGCGGATCTGCTTGACCACATAGTCCCGCATCTCGTTGGTGATCACACCCTCGGCCTGATACGGCACCTGTAGCATCGTCACCGGCGCCTCGTACTCCCGCTTTAGCAGCTCGAACCACTTCATGAAGGTGAAGCAGCCGGTGTAAGAGAGCAGCAGCAGATCGGGGTCGGGTAGCGGCAGGCCGGTCGGGCCGATGTTGCCTAACAGCTTCATGCCGAGGTCACACTTGACGTAGGTGCACACGTCCGCCGACAGGCCGCGTTTCTCCGCCTCTCGTATGTAACCCTTCGATTTCTGTCGCATGCCGGACTGCAGCGCGTTGATCTCGGGCAGGATGGGCAGCAGGTCGAAGGACAGGATCAACTCGGTCAGGTTGCCTGGCACGAAGGTGTAGACCACCTTCTGGCCCGTCTTCGGCGCGTCGGCGAGCTTCTGGAAATAGTCGGCCAGCATCTTCTTCTGGCGGGCCTGGCTCCTGTCCTTCATGCGTCGCTCCAGATCTTGATCGAGTCGGCAAATGTCCCCGTCTGTTCCCGGATGACCTGGAACTGACCGGTGTTCTCGGCGTACTTG
Source organism: uncultured Planctomycetota bacterium (assembly GCA_964486115.1). Taxonomy (GTDB): domain Bacteria; phylum Planctomycetota; class JACQVV01; order JACQVV01; family CAZANL01; genus CAZANL01. Next base: position 13,366 of record CAZANL010000044.1, on the reverse strand, counting down.
AATGCGGTGGAGGGAATCCCGGCCTCGGTGACGGCGGCCTGCGTCATCGGCTGGTCGAGCAGCGCCGGGTCGCAAAAGCTGGGGGCTGCAAACAACACGCCCTCGGCGCCCGATGCCTTGACGGCGTCGACCAGGACCTGTCCCTTCTTGCCTTCGGCCAGATACATCGACTGGCAGGCGACACCCTGTTTCAGGAATGCCCTCGCGAGGGCTGCGAGTGCCGCGCCTCGGGTCACGGCCAATTGCCGGTCG
>CAZANL010000044.1:11997-13104 GCA_964486115.1 uncultured Planctomycetota bacterium | reverse complement strand
TCTCCTCCCCGCTCGATCGGGCCCTCGATGAAGCGCGCGCCGAGGATGAAATCGTCGGCTACCACGTAACATCCCGAACGCTCGAGGGTCTTGATCATCCCCAGAGGCGGCTGCTCGCAGAAGCAGCCAACGATCGCCACACGGGCCATGTCCATCGGCTGGCGGTTCGACTGCGTCGCGGCTGCCATGTAATCGGTCAGGAGCTGGTTGTGAGCCTCGACCGGCAGCAGGTATCCGGCCCGGACGACTAGGTAGAGCTCGAGCGTCGGCACGAGCCACGGCTGCTCACTGCGCAGCTGGTAGGCCCTGGCGATCAGCGCCCGGTTCTCGTTGTAGAGCGCGATCGAGTGCCAGAGATCCTCGTCCGTGACAGTGTTTCCGCTCATCCGCTGCATGTCCTCGGTCAGCGTGCGCAGGATCTTCTCGTAGAACTCCCCACCGAGCGTCTCGTCGAAGTTCTGCGGCACATCGAGGTAGTGCACGTACCTGTCCGGAAACAGGATCTGCCACATGCCGGAGAGGTTGCGGATCACATCGCAGATCGAGGGGAAGATCATCCCGTCGAGCGCGTCGTAGGAGCCGTTGAGTCCGAGCTCGATCACGCTGCGCGGAATGTGGCAGATGTAGCTCTGGAAGTAGGCGTCACCGCGCACGATTTCGGTCTGGTCTCCGCCGCCGAGCACGCCGACCGGCAGCACGCCTGCCGCATGCAGGATCTCGCGCGGGATATACACCGGCAGGTGTCCGACGGCCTTGCCGCCTGGATTGTCAGCCTTCCACTGGGTGACGCACTCCAGCTGCAGATCGTTGACGAGCGATTCCGCTCGCGAAACGATCTGGGCGATGTCGCTCATGGCTTGCTCTGCTCGGCCAGCGCCCGCTCGGGAAGCACTGCCGCGATCAACTCCGGGCCCCATTTCCAGCCAGCCGCCACCAGCCGTCGCAATCGGATGAAGTCGACTTCCTGGTGTCCCTTTCGACCGTGGTGAAACGCATTGAATCCGGCGTTGGCCTCACTCATCATGTTCAGCGCGAGCCAGGCCCGGTTGCTTTCCTTGTTGCGGTCCCAGCAGGTCAGCTTGTGCTTGCGCACCGACTCGATCGTCT
>CAZANL010000044.1:0-11987 GCA_964486115.1 uncultured Planctomycetota bacterium | reverse complement strand
CATGGTGTGGGCCAGCTTGGTGATCAGGCGATCGACCGCGTCGTCCAGGGGGTTCAGGTCGACCTTGCCCTCCTCGAGCCGCTGGCGGGCTGCGGCCTTCTCCTCTCCCGTCCTCCATTCGCCGTGCACGATCTGGCCCAGCTCGTCGAGATAGCGATCGGTGACTACCAGGGGGTTGGCGATCAGCTGTCCGTCATGCCGCAGCGCGGGTACGATCTCGGTCAACAGCCCCAGGCGCAGTGCCTTGTGGGCGCTCCACGGCTCGCAGACCGTGCAGCTGAGCATGCCATGTTCGATGCCGACGAACAGCGGCAGGAAGTCCGTCGACCCGCCGTCGGGCGCTGAGCCGTGACGCGGTCCGGCCTGGCCGAAACGCGCCAGGTCGCTGGCGATCGAGAAGTCGCAGGCCATGCCGATCTCCTGGCCTCCCGCGATCCGCATCCCGTTGACCCGGCAGATCACCGGCTTGTCGCAGATCAGGATCGAGGAGACCATGTCGTTGAACAGCCGCATGTACTGCCGGTACTCCTCGGGCCGCCCCGCATAGTAGGTCGCGTACTCGGCCGTGTTGCCCCCGGTGCAGAACGCGCGCGAGCCGCTGCCAGTGAACACGACGGCCACCGCGCGCCGGTCGTTGGAGGCGGCGCGCATGCCCAGAATCACCTCCTTGACCATCTCCGTGGTGTAGGAGTTGAGCTGTTCGGGATTGGAGAGGGTGATCCAGACAGCATGCAACCCCGAGACCGGGTCTCCGTTGCGGTCTCGAACGGGCCGGGTTTCGTAGAGCACTTCGTCACAGTGTGCCGGAAACGCCAGGTCGTGGTCTTTCAGGTCGATCAGGTTCTTGTCGGGCATCCGCCCTCCTCCTCGGACTATTCGAAATCAGGCAGCAGCACTGGCCGCGTCTTGAGCGTGCCCTCGTGCAACGCGGTCAGTACCTCGTTGATCTGGCTCATCGGTCGAGTCTCGATGAAGGGCTTGAGCTGGACCGCGCCCGACAGCACCAGGTCCAGCACGTGCGGGAAGTGCTCTGGCAGACAGCCCCAGTTACCTTGTAGGGTGGCGTCGAACGCCATCAGGTTCGAGAGCCGCAGGATCACTTCGTGTGTCGTGTAGCCGACCACGCTCAGATGCGCGCCGTAGGTCAACAGCGAGAAGGCGGTGTCCTGGCCAGCCGCTGAGCCAGACGTCTCGAAGATCCGCCACTCCGTGTCGGGCGCACCCAGCTCGCCAGCAATGCGCCGCATTTCCTTTCGCGGGGAGCTGTTCTTGAACTCGCGCGGCTCAAGCACCACATCCGCGCCGTATCCGGCGATTGCGGTCAGTCGCTCCGGGTCGACATCGATCGCCACGACCTTCGCGCCCAGAGCCGCCGCGATCTGAATGCCGAATCCACCGACACCCCCGGCGCCGACGAAGATGGCTAGCTGACCGGCTTCGAGGCCGCTGCGCAGGACTGCCTGGTAGGCTGTCGAGACTGCGTCCGCGGCCACGGAAAGCTGAGCCAGCGCCATGCCATCCAGCGCATCGTCGCTCAGCGTGCAGAGCCCCTCGGCCGGGACGACCAGGTGCGAGGCAAATCCGCCGTCGACGTCGCATCCGGGAAACACCTGCTCCTTGCAGATCTGCCCTCTGCCGCGCTGGCAAACATCGCACCTTCCGCAGGGCAGGACCGCAGGCACGACCACTGCCTGGCCCACCAGGTCCGACACGCCGGCCCCCGTCTCGACGACCCGTCCGCTCACCTCGTGGCCGAGGACCAGCGGCAGCGGGTGGCGGGTCGGCGTGCCCTCGAACAGAAACCCGAGATCGGTGTGGCAGACGCCGCAGCCGGCGACCTCGACCAGTGCCTCACCCGGGCCTGGCGTGGCCTCATACTGACACAGCTCCAGCGGTTCGTTGACCGCAGTCATGCGGTAGCCAGTGATTTGCATTGACAGCTACAGATGCAAGACGCGTGCCATGGGGTGGGGCTCCACTCTTCACGTGTGTGGGGATCAGGCGATCGAACCGCGGGCAGATTTACCCACACCCAGGGAAATTTTTCGCGCCCTCACACCTGGCGTTCGTGGCGCTGTGTCGACCATGCCCAGTCGATCCGTCAACAGTGAGGAGGAAACCTTGGATCACCCAAGGCGGTCGCCGCGACGCCGTCGATCTCGATCAACCAAGCGGGGTTGCAGACGGCGCCGACCACGATCGTCCTCGGCGTGTCTGCGGGCAGCAGCTCATCTATCAGCTCGGTCGCGCGCCGGTAATCCGCGCCGTCCCGTAGGTAAACCACGAAATGCTGCAGGTCGTCGAGTGTGGCGCCACCCGAGGACAGCAGCGCGGCGATGTTTTCGACCGTGCGTGTGGCCTGCATGTCGAGCTGCCTCGGGTAGAGGATCTTGCCCTCCCGATCGATGCTAGCCGTACCCGAGATGTGGTAGTGCGTGCGGTCGCCAAAGGTGACCCGCGTACCGCGCTCGAAGGTGGCGTTGCGCCCTGGCGTGCCGAAGGCCCGGTCGGTCGCGTAGGCGTGGGTCGGACACAGATAGTCGGGCGCCTGCAGGTAGCGGATCTGCTCCGGCAGCAGCCCTTCGATCGCCAGCGCTTCCATCCGGACCAGCCGGGAAGCCTTGGCGTCCTTTCCTTCGATGCCGGTGCTCGCGACATAGTGCGTGTGCTCGGTCAGGCCGATCTCGGCGAAGTACCTCCGACGAGCGTCTGCCATCGCCTGATAGTGGTTGTCGATGTCTCGCACGTAGATCCAGGTGCGCAGCAGATCGCGGGGCAGGACCAGGCCGCTCGACGCGTACCGTCGGTCGAGCTCGACGAACATCTCGCGGGTCTGCTGTCCTGCGCCTGTCCCGGCCGTCGGTCTCGACGTCGAGAGGAGTGTGCGATAGACCCCGTGTCGGACAGCGAACAGCGTGTCGTCGATAGCGTGCTTGGCCAGGTGCGCACCGCGCGACTTAAGGTGAAAGGCAGTCAGACTCAACTTGGCCCCCGATGCGGGCGGCTGACCGAGCGTCCGGACGAACGCGCAGCCCTCACGGCGCCGCAGCGCCTTTCGCAGGGGACGGATCTGGCTGGCGATGTCGCTCAGGTGAAAGCACCACGTGATGCACGTATCGAGGCTCAACCCGCAAGTCCGCTCCGTTTCGTCGTAGGCTTTTAGCAGCAGCGACACACTTTCACCGAACGCCAGCCCGGGCGGCGGCTCGACCGTGAGGTGGTATTCACAGCCAGTCGCCGCCACGAGGCTCTTGACGCGTGGCTCGCTGACGGTGTCCAGGCCCGGCATTACTGCCCGGCGATTCGCGTGTGTCCTCGGCCGCAGGATCCTTGGGGCAGGTGGCGGGGTACAACCAGATCTAGCATCCGGTCCTCGTCGACATCGTAGATAATGAAGTTGCTGGCATCCTCGAGCACGATGTGTCGCCCATCCTTGCTCGGGTTGACCGAGAAGCAGGAGCGTGGATCGTTGGGACACAGCGCGTGGGCTTCTCCGCTGAACTGAATCGGCTCGGCCGGGAAGAGCTCGACTCGACGCCACAGCTCCATCGTGTCGGCGTCGAGGATAACCAACTGGTTCGGCACGCAGGTGACCGCCATCAGCGTTCGACCCTCCCGGTCGAAGATCGAGTGCTGTGTGATGCGGTAGAACCGGTCGTCGGTGTAGCAGCCGGTGATCTCCGCCGTTCCCTTGTCCAGCTCTAGTCTGAACAGCGATGCCTTTCCCTCGAGCATCGTACCGGCGGTGTCATAGGAGATGTTGTGGGCCGAGGCGTAGACCACGTGGGGCTGGGTCGGATGGAATTCCAGGTGTGCCGGGACCGGCACCGGGATCTCAAGCTGCGATGCCCGGCCGCTCGCGAGGTCGACGGTAACCACGCTTTCCAGCTTGATTCCACCGGAGAGGCTCCTGCGATAGCCCTCCGGATCCTCCTCGTATGGGACGGCAGGGTAGGGAATGTTGAGTTCGAAGTCGAACGGGGCGATGGCGGCCTGGCGTCCGTCCGAGGAGCATGTCACCTGGTGGAAGCTGCCAGGCAGCGCCAGGCCGTTGCCGCCCATGCCAGACCAGCGAATCTCGGATTCGAGCGTATCGGTGTCGATCGCGCCAATCTCGCAGCGGCGCATCTTCGACCGCCCGGCAAACGGCCAGCGAACGAAGTACCAGTAGCGGTGGTCGGCGGAGAAATCACCCGTGCTCGAGTAGAGCATCAGCGGGTCTGACTGGTCGCCCGGATACACGTAGCCCGCGCCCGACACAGTGTCGATGATGTTGACGAAGAACCCGTTCTCGGCGCCGCCGTAACCGACGAATAGCTTGCCCCCGAGCGAGAGCTGTGCGGTGTGGGGCACCATGTAGTGATCCACGTAGTACTGCTCATGGGAGGTGTAGCCATACGGCAGCTCCGGAATCGACTCGCGAATCGCCTCGACGGCCCGCGGGAACATCGGCAGCGGGATCGACCAGCGGTCGATACGCCGGCGGGCGAAGTCGATGATGTCGTAGAACTGGCGTTCCTCCGCGGTTCGGCAGCCAACGAACTGCAGATCGATCTCGGGCAGTTCGGGCGTGTTTTCGAAGCACAGGACATCGTGGTGTGTCTGGATTGCATCCATCGGCCTGCTCCTAGTCCCGCGGTGGCATCGGGGCCATCCGCAGCCGCTGCTTGTAAGACTGCCGTACCAGTCGGATGTCCGCTAGGTAGTGCTCCAGCTGGTCCAGTGAGAGGGCCTGGTGGCCATCGCACAATGCCTCCGGCGGTCGGGGGTGGAACTCGACGAGCACCACGTTGGCCCCCGCGATAACGCCCTGTGCCGTGACATGATGGATGTCACTCAGCCCGTCTGGCGCCTGTTCGAGAGTGCCGACCGAGTGGGAGGGATCGATGCCGACTGGCAAGTGGGTCAGGCGCTTGATCACTGGCACGTGGCCGAAGTCCACTAGATTGCGATGCGGCGCTCCGGCCAGCGATTTCATTCCGCGGAGGCAGAAGATGATCTTCCGGTTGCCCTGGCTGGCGATGTACTCGCAGGCATTGAGCGACTCGTCGAGCGTGATTCCCATGCCACGCTTGAACAGGACCGGCAGCTCATGCTGCTCGCCCACCCGCTGCAGCAGTCCGAAGTTCTGTGCGTTGCGCGTACCGATCTGTAGCATCACGCCCGTAGAACGCCCCGCCCTTTCGAGCGCTTGCTGGATCAGATCCACATGGACCTCGCGCGTCACCTCGATTGCGATGACGCGGATCCCATGCTTGCCCGCCAACTCGAATAGGTAAGGCAAGCAGTCCTCGCCAAGACCCTGGAACGCGTAAGGGCTGGTCCGCGGCTTGAACACCCCGGCCCGGGTGGTCTTGACGCGCAGTCGCTGGAGGTGGCCGAAGATCTCTGCGGTCGTTTCGCGGCTCTCGATCGCACAGGGGCCGGCGAACACGAATAGTGTGTCTTGCGAGAAGCGCAGTCCCTGATACTCGAAGCCCGTCATGGCGTCGGCGCATGGATCAGCGATGGCCAACTCACATACGCCGCCCCCGCCATTAGTCGGGTTTGCATCCAGCCTTCGTCTAGTCATCTGCAGAGTCTCCGATGTTGCCCTTGATGCGACCCCTGGCCCCGGCTCGGAGGTCATGCAAAAAGCGGACCGAAGCGACTGCTGAACTGGATCAGGCGCTTTGTATGAGGACGGTCATGATCAAGAGCAGCATCGTGCCAGGTTCACAGGCGTCCCGATGAAGTCGAGCAGGTCGAATCAGGCGCCCAGCATCATTCTTGCGCTTGCTGGCGCAATCGCCGATCAGTCGCAGGGAATAACCCGACCCGAGCCCCTCGAGCAGCTGGCCGATGATCAGGCCCAGAGATAGGGGAGTTTTGCCCACCCCCTGGGGATTTTTCCGCGCTGTGACTTCGTGATCGCATCGATCAGAGGCGCGATGAACAGCAGTGCGGAGAAAGCGACCGGGCTGCCCACGATGATCCGAGTCGCCTGTTGTCGAACTTGAGGTGCATGAAGAAGCCGGCGATCAGAATGATCTTGGCCAGGCTCATCGGTACCAGGATCAGGCCCAGCAGCAGCCTGCTCATCGGCACCTGGGCCATTCCGACCTCGACGACCGTCAGCACGGCCAGGATGCCGAGGATCTTCCAGTAAATGGCGGGCCCATGAACCTCGTGTCCATGTTGCTCGGCTGTTCGTGCCGGCGAGGCAGTCTCGCTCATGATTTTCTACTCAGCTCGATGAGGTAGATAAGGTGAGGCGCTTCGGTCTAGTGCGGGACAGCGCAAGGCGCGTGCCAGTGAGTTGCGGTCGGTACGCGATTTGCGTGATCGGTGGCATGGACCTTCTGTTACTCGACCGAAGTCGGGGCATCGTGACCCTGACGCTGAACAACCCGCCCATCGAGCTGCTCGAGGCCCTCGAAAGGGCGTTCTCGAAGCTGGCGTTTTCAAAGGCGGCCGAGGACGTTCGAGCCGTCGTGATCCGCAGCAGGGGCAGGCACTTCTCGGCCGGCGCGGATGTCGAGGAGCACCTGCCGAAACAGGGCGACAAGATGCTTCGCGGGCTCGAGCGGACCTTTCGCGTGCTGCACCAGGTGCGCGTGCCGACGGTCGCTGTCGTCCGCGGTTCCTGTCTAGGAGCAGGCCTCGAGCTCGCGGTGGCCTGTGACATGATGCTGGTTGCACAGGCTGCCCGCCTGGCCGTGCCAGAGATCAGACTGGGGGTGATCGCACCGATTGCCGCGATCGATCTGCCAGCGCGGATCGGCCCCGTGCGCGCGGCGGAGATGATGTATACCGGCCGGACCATCGACGGGACCGAGGCTGCCCGGATCGGGCTGGCGCTCGATGCGGTGCCTGATGACATGCTGGATGCGCGCTGCGAGGATCTGGCCGAAGGGCTAGGGGCCCTCAGCGCGCGGGCCCTGCGCGCCAGCAAGGAGGCGGTGCGAGAGGCCGCGGGACGTCCCTACACCGAGGCGCTGTCGAGCGTTTGCGCCGTCTATCGCGCGGCCGTGCTGGACTCGCGGGATGGGATCGAGGGCCTGAGCGCCTTCCTGGAAAAACGTGAGCCGGTCTGGACTCATCAGTAGCTGTTACGGTCCGGTCGACTCCTGGCGATATGGACGCTCGCTGGGTGTGGATGTGATCTCAACGGTGCCGACCTGCACATTCAGCTGCGTCTATTGCCAGCTAGGGCGGATACAGGACTGCACGACCCGGCGGCGGATCTTCCTCCCGAACCATGTGGTGTCCAGCGACCTCGAAGCATCCGGCTGGCGTGAGGCCGAAGTGGTGACCTACAGCGGTAGCGGGGAGCCGACACTGGCGGTGAACCTGGGCTCCGTGATCAGCGGCATCGCCGATCGCACCGGCCTCCCGTCGGTGGTGCTGACCAGTGGGGTGCTGCTCGATGATCCGGGAGTAGTCCAGGATCTGTGCCGTGCCGACGAGGTCTCGATCAAGCTGGACGCCTCGGACGAGCTAATGTTCCAGCAGGTCAATCGCCCCGCTCCGGGGATCACGCTGCTCGGCATCATCCTCGGCATCCGCCGATTCCGGCAGGTCTACTGTGGGCGGATGACGATCCAGGTGATGTTCCTGCGCTGGACCACCCAGCAGCTCGCGGCGCTCGCCGGGTTGCTGGTCGATGTTCAGCCGGACGAGGTCTTGGTCAACACACCCACCAGGCCGTATCCGGTGAGCTGGGACATCGGCGTTCGTGGCCGCCATGGTCAGCCGGCGGGAAAGCAGGCGATCCCTCGCGTTCAGGTTCGCAGGATGGCCATGGAGCTGAGCCGCCGTACAGAGCTGCCTGTGCGTAGCGTCTATGGGCACAAACTCCCGCACTTTCGGTCCGAGCAGCACGAGGTGAACCATGCGGATTGACCAGAACGAACTTCCGAAGAAGTACCACCAGGCGGTCGAGAAGTGGCAGCGCCGCCACTTCCCGGATCTGGACATCCTCGAGCGCTACTGGGCCAAGTTCTTTCCGGGCCAGGAGCCTTTCTGCCTGTGCGCCAAGCACGACCTGGACACCTCCGACAAGGTCGTCGTGGGTAAGCGCAAGGGAGAAGATAAGATGAACAGGTGCGAAGACATGGAGCCGGAGGAGGCCCGGAGGCTGCTGCAGATCATCAAGGCGCAGGCCAGCACCGAGTTCGGTTCGGTCCAGCAGCACCAGGGCAGCATCGACAAGGCGCAGGACGACAGCGAGAAGTTCGCCATCATGCGCGTGATGGCGGAGGAGTTGCGCCACGGCTATCAGATGTTCCACCTGCTGGTCAGCGATCGGTGGCGTGACGTCGGCGGACAGGACCCGGACGAGGTGATCGAGGAGGTGCTCTCGATGGGCACCGGCTCGCACGTGCTCGGCGCGTTCAATATCGAGTACGACTGCTTCGTCGACAACATCGTCTTCGCGGCGGTGATCGACCGTGTGGGCAAGTACCAGCTGACGATGCAGAAGGTCTGCGCCTACAAGCCGATGGCGGCAAGCATGACGCCGATGCTCGAGGAAGAGGCGTTCCACCTGGTTGCAGGCGTGTTTCCACTACGCCGATGGGTCCGTCGGGCGGCCCGGGACGAGAGCGTCATCGGCATCCCGGCGATCCAGCGCTATCTGAACAAGTGGATCCCCCGGGGCTACGAGATGTTCGGTCATGAGAAAGGCGGTCATACCAACATCGAGATGGGCTTCAAGGACATGACCAACGCCCGCGCGGTCAACCAGTACGAGGCGGAGTTGCAGCGTATGGTACGGGACCTCAACCGCAACTACGTCCGGGCCAGGCTGCCGGAAGCGGATGACAGACAGGCCTTCGGCCTGGTGGACTTCCTTGTCGAGCACAAGGAGAGCAAGCAGGGAATCTCACACGAGGATCTGCTGGCGGTGCCCCATCAGCAGTACTTCCGGCGTCGCGGACTACATGCGATGCAACTCTGGGGGGTGCAGGGCCAGCCCTTCGAAACGCCGCACCGATACAAGCAACATCTACAGGAGACACTGCCGGAACCATACATGGCCCACCGGGACTTCGCGTTCTATCTGGAATTGCTGGAGCAGGTGCAGCAGGGGACACTGGATGCCGAGGAAGCCGCTCGGCAGACGCCTCGTTTGACGCGCACATCCTACTGCCCCTGCTCGAAATCGGTGCGGTGGATCCTCGAGGAAGAAGCGCCGTCCGAGGGATGAGCTTGATCCAGTCCTGGTTGATCTATCCCAAGGGTAGGAATGCCCAGGGAATCCGCAAGTAGGGCGAGATCACACGGAAACTCCTCGCACGCGGGGTGTGTTGAAAGGGTATGAGAGTTGTGCGTATCTCGAATCTGAATCCGGCGACGGCCTGGCCGTTGGCGCAGTTCCTGGTCTGGGGAGTCGGCGCGACGATCCTGACGCTGCTGGTCTTCGCGCCGAAAATCGGGATCCACGCTTTCTGGAATGTACTCATCCCTATCGCGCCGGCGCTGTTGGCGATCCTGCCTGGTATGTGGCGCAACATTTGCCCCCTCGCGATTACCGGGTTGCTGCCGCGGCACTTAGGGCTTTCCCGGCGCCTCAAGCTGTCGGTAGTCTGGCAGGGGCGATTCAGTCTGATCGGCGTGGCGCTGCTGCTGTTGATCGTCCCGCTACGCCACGTCGTGCTGGATCTCGACGGGCATGCCACCGCGATGGTCATCGGCCTGCTCGCGATCGCCGCAATCTCTGCCGGCTTCTTTCTGGAGTGGAAGAGCGGCTGGTGTTCGGGGCTCTGTCCGGTTCACCCGGTCGAGAAACTGTACGGATCCGAACCGCTGGCCAGCGTGCCGAACATGCACTGCACGAGCTGCGAGCGCTGCGTTGGCGTCTGCCCCGATTCGACCCCGGGCATGCACAGCCTGACCGCCAACAAGTACAGCGCGCGCACCCTGGCGGGCATCCTGATTGCTGGTGGATTCGCGGGCTACATCTGGGGTTGGTTCCAGGTGCGCGACTACGCTGGCGGCGAGGGATGGCGGCACCTGGGGCAGGCCTACGGCTGGCCCTTTGCTGGCATGGTAGTGACGCTGACGTTGTTCATCGCGCTGCGGGCCGCGCTGTCGAAGGAGCGAGAACTCGTGCTGATTCGCATCGCCGCCGCCGCAGCCATCTGCTGCTACTACTGGTATCGGCTCCCCGCCTTGTTCGGGTTCGGGCCGTTTCCTGGCGACGGGATGCTGGTCGATCTGCGAGATGTACTGCCGGTCTGGTTTCCGGTCGCGTCGCAGGCCGTGACGACCGCCTTCTTCATGTGGTGGTTGGTTGGCCGCAGGAGCGGCAGGGAGAGCTGGGGTCGTCGTCCGGCATTCTCGTTGGCGCCTGACCATCAGTCAGATGCGATCAGCCCGCCCGCGCCGGCGCCCGGGTCGAGCCGGTAGATCTGCGTGACCTCGACCACCACTGCCGACCGAGGCGCCGCTTCGACGCCGAGACCGAGTAGTCCCTCGACCGCGGCATCATAGGCCTCCCCTTCGGTGTAAATCGTGGCTCGCCCCTTGAACTGGAAACCGGTCTTGGGCGCGGACGTGGCAACGGCGAGGGCGACCTGCCCGTTGGCCTCGATATTGGCACGTGTCTTGCCCAGGAACAGGTCGGCGATCAGCAGCCGATCGTTCCAGAGCCAGCGGAAACCGATCGGGACGACGTTCGGGGTATCGCCCTGCGTCGCGAGATAGCAGATGTCGGATGCTTCGAGGAAGCTGAACATCGCAGTTGTCAATTTCATGGTGATTCTCCATCGATTCTCTCGATCAGTCCCCTCTCGACCAGCGCTTCGAGGAACTGCGTCACGTCCGTGCGGGCCTGCGCTTCGGCGGTCGCGAACTCTCCGACCAGCGCCGATAGCACTTGCTCGAAGCTGCTGGGGGCTGCGAGTGTTTGCCAGATGTACGTGCCGGTCTCGTTGAGCACCTTGACGTCCAGGCCACTCTCGGTGACCAGCACGGTATCGCTGCCGATGACCCGGGAGGCGACGCGGTCGGCCCGGCGGTATAGGGTGTTGTGCATCGTCAGGAACCCAGGTTTGGCGTCGCCCAGAAGTCCTGTGGCAGCGTTTGTCCGAGCAGCCCATCCGTCATCAGCTGAGCGATCAGCGCGTCGGGCACACCCTGCTGGGGAAAGACCTCGCTTCGCCAGGCCTCGTAGAAGTCGGCCGGCGTCAGCTCCGCAAGCCGGTCGCGCATCCGTTCGATACAGTCGGCGAAGTACCGTTCCAGGCTGGGTGGCAGAGACGGGGGTGGGCCGTCGGTCAGAGTCGGCGGAACCGGAACTCTTTCGAAGTCTCGCTCGAGCCTGTCGGTCAGCACATCGAGGAAGGAACGGGGATGGCAGGCCCACGTCAGCGCGATCGAGTAACCGACCGCCTTCGGCTCGTGCCATGTGCCGCGGGGTAGGTAGAGCAAGTCCCCCGGTTCCAGGACCTGGTCCGCCATCTCATCCTCTACGGGCGCGGCAATCCGGGCGTCGGGATGCTTGATGTTGAACGCCTTCAGCCACTCCGGGAACGCAAACAGGGCGTCCCATAGGTAGGGCATCGCGGGCCGATTATCGTAGCGCCATCGCTTGGCCCCGGCGATCTGCAGTACCCAGACGGAGTGGCAATCGCAGTGCATCGGGAACCCCTTGCCGTCGGATGAGATGTAGCAGTTGAACCTGGGCGAGGCCATCAGCCCGAACGATGACGCTGCCTCCCGCGAAAAAGCAGCCAGGCGGGGGTCGTACTTCTCCAGGTTCTGGACGCACAGAGCCATGCCCGCCTTGTAGGCTGCCTTCGCCTGATCTGGCGCCAGTTGCACTGCGGCGGCGCTCCCCCCGCCCGCTTTGATGAACACTTCGGAGCGCGTCATGATCCGCTCCAGGGTCTTCACATCGAACAGCTCGGCGAACTTGTCTCGTGGGCCGGGTACATACAGCGACTCTCGCTCCCAGTGGTTGTTTCGAAAGAACTCGGCGTTGACCGGGTTGAGCATCTGCT
>CAZANL010000043.1:8895-14535 GCA_964486115.1 uncultured Planctomycetota bacterium | reverse complement strand
CGGTCCATTCCGAAGCCCAGTGGCCTGGCATTGCAGGCCAGCGTGATCTCGGAGCCCTGCCGGGCGACATACGGCGCCGTGTAGGTCACGAGCCGGTCGGAGTGCAGCAGCCCGACCAGGATCATGATCAGGCAGACAAAAAGCAACACGCTCACAGTTGCCCTGTGGCGCTGGTATGCACGTGTCTGAAGCGTGTCGTCTGAGTGCTCGAGCCGAGAGGCCAAGGAACTACCTCCTGGACGGAGTCCAGAGCAGGATCTTCTGCTGGGCCAGGCGCTCCATCGTCGTCGCGTCGGCCTGCCGCATTCGGGTCAGAGCTTGTAGGAAATCGACCTTGGCCTTGATGGCGTTCGTTCTGGCCTGGATCAGGTCTTCGATGAACTCCTTGACCCGAAATAGTGTAGAGAGGCCCACGTCGAACTTCTTTCGCTCGGCGTCGAGCTGGCGGCTGGCCAGTGACACGGATTTCTCGGTGGCACGGATACGTTTCAGCGTGCTGGCGATCTGTCTGTGAGACTGTCGCACGTTGATGATGATGGCGCGTTCACTGCGCTTGAGGCTCAGCTTGGCCTGCTGGTGCTGCAGGCTTGTCTTGCGATAGCTGGCGCGAGCGGAGCGGTTGCCGAGCGGGTACTCGAACGCCAGGCCGACCGACCACTCGAAGAAGTGCCAGTGGCCGGCCTGCGCCGTCGAGTCATCGAAGGTTGGGCCGAAGCCGTTGAAGCGCAGAGAGCTGGTCACGTCCAGCTTTGGCCAGAGCTGGTTTTGTGCCTTGACCATCGCCAGGTGTGAGGAGTTGATTGCCGAACGTAGCTGGAGTAGCTCGGGACGGCTCGCGATCGCAGATTGAATCGCCCGTGTGAGATCCACGTTGCCGTACTTGTTCAGAGAAGCGAGTGTGCCCATCGGCTCGGTCGGGATCAGCTCGGTCTGCCACAACAACTTCTCGTCCAGCGGCTTGATCAAGTTCTTGAGTTGGTCCTCGGCGTCTCGTACAGCGTTCTCGGCGACGATGATCTCTTCTTCCCGCTGTGAGACATTGGTCTCGGACTGGAGGATGTCGATCTGCGCCAGATCGCCGGCTTCCACCTTGGCCTTGGTAATCTTCAACAGGTCGCGCGATTGCTCCAGACTCAGCTGCTTGACCCGCAGATTTTCGCGCGCGAAGACCAGGTCCCAGTAGCGCAGTTCCACGTCCGTCACCGTCTTGATCGTCGTCTCTTGAAATTTATAGATGGATGAGTCACGGGTGTTTTGCGCAATCAGTATGTCGGCCGTGTTGACGGTAGAGCCGAACCCCCTGAGCAGCGGCTGAGTCACAGAGAATGCAACCCCAGACGACCAGATAGGGTTGGTTGTCGATTCCGCAGATGTCAGTGTCTTCGATTTCTCGGCGAACAAGGAGATCTGATAACTGGTGCCAGCGATCGTCGCTTTCCGAAAGCCGGCTTCCGTACTGGCTGAACGCGTTTCGGCCTGTGTGGCGACCGGGCGGACTGTGGACGTTTGAGTCGTGGCCCAGGTCCACGTGGTGTCGGAGAACATCGACAAGTCGAATACTGAACGCGTGGTGATGATGTCCTGCTTGTTGATCAGCGGGTTGTAGGCCTCGACTTGGATGTCGAGGTTGTGGATCAGCGCTAGTGCGATGCACTGATGCAAAGACAGCTTCAGTGGGCTTTTCTTGGGGGCCACGCGCAGCGTCTTTTGCTGTCGGGGTGCGGGGCTGGCATCTTGTGCCTGCAAGGGTGTGGCGAGGCAACAGGTCAATACCGCAACCCGAGCCAGACCTTTCGCTGTGATTGGCATTACTGTCCTCTTGGCTACTGACTTCTTTTGAGCCAGGTCTGAACGCGACCCAGCATCTGTCGTCTCTGTGTTGGTGTGGCCTCCGGATAATACCCAAGGTTAAGCTGAGTGAGGCGTGCCAAAAAGCGAAAAACACGGCCGCGGAGACGTGGGCCGTTGGTGCCTTGGGCCATCGGTAGCAGGTGGCGAACCACCATCTTCTGATTCATTGTCATCAGGCTATCCATCGTTGCTTGGCGAACCTCGAAGGACTTATCGCGGATCCCGTCGACGAGCAATGGGATCTCCTTGTCAGCCCCCAGCAGGGCCACGGCATGGTAGGCCAGCGAGCGCACCGTGGCCTGCTTGTCTTTCAGTAATGTCCGAACGGTGGGTAGCGCACCGCTCGTTCGGTATCGAGCGACCAGTTGCAGCGCCAGCTGGCGTATGTAGGGACTCTCGTCTCCGAGGGCCTCGATGAACGTGGGGGTGGCCTCCTGATCCCCCCAAACGGCCAGCCCTTCCATCGACTCGCGTCGGATCTGTGGCTCCTTGTCCGAGGTGGCGAGTACCATCAGAGCACGCATGCCGCCAGGGTCCTGTAACTGGTTGAGTGCACGAAGCCCCTTCAAGCGCTCCATCCCGGACGGGTGGTTGAGCTGGCTAACCAGGCTGGGCAGCTTCGCGCGTACCTGTGGAGTGGTGTGGAACGTCAGTTCCCCGAGCATCCCCTTGACCTCCGCGGTGATCGATTTCGGGAGCCCGGTCGATTCGAGCATGTCTGGCAGCAGGTCGGCCGGCACGCCCATCCGGATCATCACCTTGAGCAACTCCTTGCGCGTGCTCTTGTCCACACGCGTCAACCGCAGGATGAGGTGGTGTGCTGCTCGTGGGTTGGCCATCTCGGCAAGCAGGCGAAGCAACACTCGATGCAGCTCGGGTTGGGCGCGGGCCAGCATGCGTCCTAGCGCTGGGGCGGCCGCTGGGCCAATTTCGCGCAGACGCAGCGTTGCAGTGGGCCCCAGCTTTACGTCCAGTAGCTGGCCAGCCAGCTTGTTGATCTCTTGCTCGAGTTTGGCTGGCAGGGGGGCCGACTCGATATCTTCGAGCTGAGTCAGCATCTGTCGCGCTTGTGACTTGAGTCGGTTTGGAGCAGCCGAAGCGGCGATTAGCCAGTCGCACCAGCGTCTAGAGATGAAATAGGCGTGACGCGCCATCGCATTGCGCCCCAGCTCGAGGGCGACAGCCGGTGCGTCGGGGTGCTTGGGGAAACGCTGGAGAAACTCGAGGTAGCACAGATAGGCCGCATCCAGTTG
The DNA here is from genome assembly GCA_964486115.1 of uncultured Planctomycetota bacterium. Classification (GTDB taxonomy): domain Bacteria; phylum Planctomycetota; class JACQVV01; order JACQVV01; family CAZANL01; genus CAZANL01. The sequence goes on along the minus strand of CAZANL010000043.1, from coordinate 11,431 downwards.
CTCCTGGTTGGTCAGCACGCTGCCGGTCAGGGTCAGCGTCGAGGGCAACTTACTGCTGTGGGGGAATCTCGTTCTAAGTTTCTGAAAGTGGGAGACCGCTTCTTTGCGTCGCTTCTGGTCGAGGCGGCAGCGTCCGGCCCAGTAGATCGCCCGATCGAGGAAGGGGCTAGTTCGGGCATGGTCCAGCCAGATCATCTCGAAGTGTCTGTGGGCTTCCTCGTAGGCTCTCCGCTTGTAGTAGGCTCGGCCCAACCGGTAGAGCGCGTTACCAGAGACATAGGCATGGCGATGTTTCTCGATCAGGCTGTTCAGCTGGCCGATCGCCAACGAGTCCCGCCCCGCGACGTACTGCTTGAGGATCTTGCGGTAGACTGGAAACAGGCCCTTGCTTCGCTCGGCCAGCAGCCTCTTTCCGAACGTGTGAACCTCGGTCTTGAATGCGCCCCACTGTAGTTTGGCAGCCCCCCGGATCGCCTTGTCGGGAGGATTGCGTTGCACGACGATCTGGTTGATGAAGGACTTCAAGGCGGCCACGCCGTGATTGACCTCCAGGTAGCGCAGGGCGAGGTAGCCCAGCAGGCCCTTGGACGCCGTCTCGGCCTTGTCGTCATCGAAGTCGATCAACAGGCTCTGCGGGTCGCGCGCCGTCGGGAGGAGCCGGGCTAGCGCCCGGCGGATCAGGGTCTTGCCGCGATCCGCTGCGTAATAGGCGGCGCCCAGCCTGAGCCACGCGGGCAGCTGGTAGTATTCGGCTCCCATCAGATGGATCAGCGCGCCTCGCGTGATCTCGAAGCTGATCAACTCGCGGAGGGTGACCTGCCGGGCCAGGATCGGCTCGGCGTGGAGAGTCACCAGCGGTCGGCGCCTGCCGTCGACCACCTTCCATTCGACCCCGCCCCACGAGACCTCGGGGCTCTCTTCAAGCTCACCCGCTGGCTGGTCCCACAGGCGAAGGTAGATCACCAGGGGCTTGTCTGGGTAGACCAGGCCGAGCTTGATTGCGAGCGCCTGGCGGTATTTTTCGTAATGGTCGAGCCGGTCGGTCAGTTCCTTGACCGCGCTGAAACGGCCGAGGTAGGGCGTCTCGATGCCCCGCACGTAGGCGGGAGCGGCCGCTGGCCGCGTGCGCTTGGCCTTGCCCTGGGCCGCGACCTCAGGGTGGGCATCCTCGGTCTTGTTGACCTTGGGTGTTACCTGAGGGGGCTTGCTGGGCCCGGTCGAATTACATCCCAGGGGCAGGGTGCTGAGAACGAGAAGGGTGAGTGCCCAGTGTAGGCGCATTGAAGCTCCAGCTGTGACGCGATGGTGTGTCAGGTCCCACCGCGTTCGGGTCGGTTGACATTATTGGTCGGCCCGTTGCCGCTGTCAATGTGGTGTTGCGGGTCATGGGGGAGAGGGGCTATACTCGGTAAAGACCTTATTATCTGTAGCTCCCTCGATCGAATGGTCGAGTTGTTTGCGGACCAGGGAGTTCTCGGCCGCAATTAGAGCCCCCTGCTATTCCAATCCGAGCATCGCTGCTGGGGCCGAACCGAACCGCGGGCCTTGGCGAAGATGATCAACAGTACAGGGTCCGTCTTGGTGAGCTGCCAGGCGGAACCAAGACGCCCATTCAGCCCAGGAGCATCCGAATCATGCGTACTCTCTTCGCCGCCATGCTGGCTGTCGCCATCCTGGCTTGTCCCGCCACCGCCCAGGAGACGGAGAAAGACAAGCGTCTCACCAAGCGTGTCAACCGGTACATCAAATGGCTGGATCAGAAGGACGGGCTCGAATACTGGAACACGGTGCTCAAGGTGGAGGTCCTCGGCGATGGGGCCGTCTCGATCTTGAAGGACAAGCTGTCGGAGGGAAAGCTGTCCGACAAGGTCCGGCTCGGGCTGGGTAAGGCGTTGGTCATGCTCGAGGACGAAGATGCGGGGTTGGATTTGCTGCACGAGCTGCTGATCAACTCCAAGGACAAGGCGGTCAGGGTCCAGGCGGCCGGGCTGCTCGGAGAGCTGGGAGATTCCTCTCTGGAGAGCAGGCTGGTCAAGGCGCTCGACAGCACCTTCGATCCCTACCTGCGCATTGCGATTGCCAAGGCGCTATACAACACCAGTGGGCTGATTCGAGGGGTCCACGAGTTGAAGAGCCTGCTCAAGAGCGACAGCGTAAAGGTGCAGTACGAGGCCGCGCTGGCGTTGGCCGAGCTGGACAACATCGAGGCGGCGCGGCTGGTCCTGCTCAAGCTGGAGAAAGAGCCCACCGTTCGTGGGCGGCTGGCCAAGTCGCTACTCAAGCAGGAGGAACTGACCAAGCGGATGGGCCGTTTGCTGATGGGCGGCAGCACGCAGAAGCCAGCCAAGAAGCCGGTCGAGTCGGATCTGCTGGAGGAGTTGATCCGGACGATCCAGACCTATCATGTCGACGGTCACCGCTACACACGGGCCAAGCTGTTGGCGCTCGGGGCCAAGGGGATGGCCTCGAGCATCGACCGTCATTCGTCCTACTGGACCGAAAAGGAGTGGAAGGATTTTCTCAAGCAGATCACCGG
>CAZANL010000043.1:3125-8885 GCA_964486115.1 uncultured Planctomycetota bacterium | reverse complement strand
GATGGACGAGATCATCAAGCGGATCCAAGGTGAGCCGGGCACGCCGGTCAAGCTCAAGATCTATCGTGAGGGCTGGGAGAAGTCCCGTGTGATCTCGATCGTGCGGGCGGCGATCCAGGTCAAGAGCGTCAAACACCAGTTGCTGCCGGGCAAGCTGGGGTATGCTCGACTGACTCAGTTCGGTAGCAAGACTGCCGAGGAGTTGAAGAAGGCGATCCACGAGATGCGGTCCGCTGGAATGAGAGGGCTCATCTTGGATTTGCGGGACAATGGTGGTGGCTACATGCTGACCGCCAAGAAGGTGGCGGATCTGTTTCTGGGTGAGGGGAAGCTGGTCGTATACAGTCAGGGACGCAACAAGGAGATCGCCCCCAGACGCGACCTCTATGCCACTGCCAGCACGGCTTATCCCGAGGGCCCGTTGTATGTGCTGGTCAACGGTGCGTCAGCCTCGGCTTCGGAGATCGTCTCCGGTGCACTCCAGGTCCACAAGCGGGCGATCCTGGTTGGTGAGCGGACCTTTGGCAAGGGCACCGTGCAGCAGCCGCTGCCGCTCGAGAGCCGCAAGGACGCTCGTCTCAAGCTGACGATCGCGCGCTATTATCTGCCCAACGACAAGAGCATCGATTCGCTCTATGATGACCAGGACAAGCTGATCCACAAGGGTGGAATCAAGCCGGACATCGAGGTTGAGCCCGCTCGCCAGCCCTCTTGGAAGAACGAGGAGTATGCGCGCATTCGTGGCAAGAGCGGCTTCAAGAACTACATCAAGAAGTACTACGCTGGAGACAAGGTGCTGTACGGCAAGCTGGCCGTCAACGACAGGCGGGATTACACGAAATATCCGGGATTCGAGGAGTGGTTCAAGGGGTTGGCTACCAAGGTGAGCCGCCAAGATGCCCGCGAATGGCTGCGTAGCTCGATACGCGAGCGCGTGGCTGACGATCGTGGCAAGGAGTTCGTGAACGACCTGCTCGAGGACCAACAGTTGCAGAATACCGTCTTGATGCTCTGCAAGAAGGTCGGTCAGAACCCGGCGGAGATCGACCAGTTCAAGAGCTTCAATGATAAGTTCAAGGAAAAGAAGAAGCCCACGATCAAGTAGCGCTTGCGGGGCTGCTTGCCGCCCTCGCCGGGCCGATTTTTCGTCGGTGCGGCGAAGGCCGCGGCCGGGTCTCTAGCGGAAGTACAGCGCCTTGCGGTACTCCAGGTAGATCTTGACGAAGCGCTGGGTTTCACTGGCGTGACCGTGACCGAAGGAGAGCGTGATGATCCGCTCTATCATCTGGCTCACGTCCGGTTTTCCCTGCATCTGATTGAGCTGCTCGAACGCTCCGCCGCCCGCCTTCGCGATATCTCTGAAGGCACCGGAGGTTTGTGGGGAGCGGTTGCAGTTGATCGCGCAGGTGATGATCGGGCGGACGGTGGCTTTGGCCTTGCCTCCGCCGCTCAGAACCGGACGATTGCCGCGGCCCTGCTGACCGAATTTGAGTCCCGACGCGGCCAGTTTATTGGCTCGCTCGCGGTCGGCGGGGTGCGGTGGCGCGTCGCCGATGATGACGATGATCTTGTTGGTCAGCGGCAGCCAGCCGACGGCTCGGCTGAGTGCGACCTCGAGTCCCTTGTCCACCTCTTCCGGAAAGTCGCCGCCACCATTGGCTCGTAGGCGGCCGAGCATGGTGTCGACCTGGGCGACCGAGCGAGTCAGGGGCGACTGCAGCTTGGGCTTGGCCGGCTTGTCGTTGTAGGTGACCAGGCCGATTCTGAACCGGGGGGAGATGCCGCGCAATACGGCTACAATGTCTTTCAGCCCTGCGCGCGATGCATCGATCGTCGACTGCATGCTGCCGGTCGTGTCGATACAGATCACCAGCTCGATGCCGAACTCGCTAAGCTTGAGGGCGCGCGTCACGTAGGTCGGCACCGCGCTGCCACTGCTCTTCGGTGAATTGGACTCCGGGGCCTGCCAAGTCGGCGGAGCGTAGCCCTTCGAGCGCTTGGACCACCAGCGTTTCCAGGCACTACGGGAGGTGCAGTTCGCATCCGGAAAGAGTCGCTGCAGCACCGCTACCAATCGCTCGATGAACAACTTGTTGTTGTCCGCCAGGCGCTTGCAGATCAGTAGGTCGACCAGTTTTTTCGTCGCGGCCGGGCGCAGGGTAGCGTCGTCGGCACGTCTCAGGGCTTCGAGAGCGTAGGCCCGCAGTCGGCGGTCTCGGCTGTCCATCGCGCTCTCGATTATCTCGGAGGCGGATGGGTGCCACTGCCTGTCGAGAGCGGTCAGCACGATTGCCTGGACCGCCCAGCTCTTGGCCTTCTGATAGTGGACGACCAGCTGTCGGACGGTCGCCGCATTGAGAGCCTTGGCGCTGGCGGGCGAGGTCGGGACAAACAACAGAATGGCGAGAGGCCAGAAGGCAAACTGACGAGTTGGCATGGAATTTCCCTGGAGATACTGGTCAATCAAAGGTCCGCGCCAGGCCAGGATTCTACACATTCTGTGGGGCGAACAAAAGAGGCCCGTGGGTCGTTTTTGTCGCCAGCGGTTTATTGATGGGGGTGTGTACGCGCCCGCTTGAGGGCTGTCACCGCAGATATATCGGGTTGGCGTAGATCCATGGCCGGATCTTCTTGTGCTTGTCCAGGGTGTCCACCTCGACACGATAGACGCCAGCGAGAGCGACGGTCTTTTCCAGCCTGCGACCCGTGGTGGTGCAGATCACTTTGCCGTTACGCAGCAGGCGGATCGTGCCGGAGCGGGGCAGTCGGGCCGAGAGCGTCGCCCTGCCCTCGAATCCCTGGATCTCGTCGCCCATCAACAGGGTGCGATTGCCGGTCCTGGCACTGAAGCTGAATCCCCTGGCATTGCCGAACACGTCGAACGCGACGTAGGCGTGCCCTCGAGCAAGGTTGAGCTTGATCGCCTCGGGTGTCAGGCTTTTTGACAGCACGTGAGTCCGGACAAAGCGGAAACTGCGAGCGTAGGGATCGATCTGTTCCCGGCCGATCTTGACGTTCTGGTGCGCGTCGTTGCCCGCAATTCCGACCACCCGTCGTTTTCGGGTTAGCTGATCCCAGCGTTGAATGAATGCCGTGGGGCGCTGGAGGATCAGTGCGAAGGCCCATTCCCTGTCCTTGTAGTACTTGGCGAGGAAGCGGATTCCCAGCGCGACCTTGTTCTGCATGAGCAAGTCGCTGTGGATGTTGTAGATCTCCATTCCCGTCAGTGGCAGGTCCCAGTCCCGAAATTCTTCAGGGTGGGCGGCGAAGCTGAGCCCCCCCTGCTCGAGCATCTCTTTCCGAGCGCCATCGGTGCCGGCGCGAGCCAGCGGTCGACGGACGTCGACCAGCAGGAGGTTGCGTGTTTCCAGTCCGGGAAAGAACAAGATGCCGTTGTGCATCCCTCGCAGCGCCCTTTTCAAGCCACCTTTCGAGGGGTGGTCAGTCATCATGATGAATCGGATCCCGGCTTTCTTGGCGGCGGCGATGATCTCATGCTCGGTTCCCTCGGAGTCGTGCGACAGATGGCTGTGGCAATGAATGACACCGGGAAAGTCGGAGTAGCCGAGTTGCCGGACAGTCGGCACATCGGCGCCCGCGGGATTGAGGAACAGGCACAGCAGGGTTGCACAGCCGCGCGCCTGCAGGCAGAGTGTGGAGGTCATATGGCCATTCAAGGTAGATTTCGCTGACCGGTCAACCATCGCATCCGTTTCTCTATGGGTTGCTCCAGCCACTGGCGCGGCTGCTGCTGGCCGCGTTTTTTCGCCGCTTCACCTGGATGGGTCGAGAAAACCTGCCCGATCAGGGGCCGGTGATGCTGGTGGCCAACCATCCAAACATGTTGATCGACGGCCTGGTGCTGGGGGCTAGCTGCCGGAGGACCATTCACTTCCTCGGCAAGTCGACGCTGTTTTCGGTGCCGGGTCTGGCCTGGCTGTTACGCAACGGGGGTGTGCTCCCGGTTTATCGCCGACGGGACGGCAGCTCGACGGATAAGAACGATCAGACATTTGCTGCCTGCTTCGAACTGCTCGAGTCCGGCGGGGTGATCGGAATATTCCCGGAGGGGACCAGCCATTCCGAGCTGAGAATGTTGAGCTTCAAGACAGGGGCGGCTCGGATTGCACTGGGTGCTGCTGCCCGCTGCAACTGCACGATTCAGATCGTGCCCTGCGGTATCTGGTACCTGGACAAGAGCCGCCGAGGTAGCGACTGTCTGGTGGTCTACGGCAAGCCGATTCCGGTCACCACTCCCGACTTCGAAACCGAGCAGGAGCAGCGGGAGGCGGTGCGGACACTGACCGATGCTGCCGAGAACAGCCTGCGTGCGCTATTGATCGAACTGGACGACGAGCGTCAGGCCTGGATGCTCGAACTGCTGGTGGGTATCACCAGCGGACAGCGCGATGACACCTCACTCAAGGACCAGTATGAGTTTGCGCGACAGGTGCTGGAGGGCTACCGAGCGTTCGAGGAGCGTCAACCAGAGCAGATCGCCAGGTTCGTTTCCGAGCTGGAGGAGTACGGATTGCTGCTGGAGCACCTGGGGCTCAAGCCGCACCAGGTCTCCTGGCGCATTGGCCGGGTCACCGCCTTCGCCCTGTTCGTGTTCCACGTCGTCCGGTTGATCGTTGGCGCGGCGCCCGCCCTGGCTGGCTGGGTGGTGACCGCGCTGCCAACTCTGGTGAACCGGATGCTGGCGGCCGTGCTTGGTCAGGACGAGGAGGAAATCGCGACCTACCTGCTGCTCGGCGGCATGCTGACCTACGGACTGTGGTATGCGGGCTTGGCGGTGGGTGCGGTCAGCGGGTTCGGCTGGGGCGGGTTGGTGGTTCTGCTTGTGGGACCGCTGCTAGGGCGATACGCCGAGCACTACCGTGTCGTGCTACGTCGATTTGTCCGTGGAATCCGAGTCTATCTGCTTTTTGCGGTTGGACATCAAGTGCAGCAGAGCCTGGCCTCACGACAGCGGCGTCTGTTGGCAGAGCTCGCTCGGATGAGTTCTGCCTGAGTTGGCGCTGCAGTGCTGTCTTTCCCGTCCTGCTGGCGTTACTTGACCGGCAGGGTCTTGGCCGCCTCGTTGAATCCGCCGTGGGAGGCAAGGATCGAGACCGACTTCGTTCCCTTCGTCGGCTTGATATAGAGGGTCGCCTTGCCGAGGAAGTTGGTGACGCCGGTGACCACTTTCCCGTCGACGTGGACCGTCACGGTGGCGCCAATCGAGGGGGGGCGCTTGCCCGTCTTGTCGTGGTCGTCGTCCGACACGGTCACGACCAGCTTCGTCGTGGAGCCGCCCTTCAGGTGCTTTACCGAGGTCCGCAGATCGAGGCACTTGAGGTAGATGAACAGGTTCCCCGGAGACGTGTAGGAAACACCGGCCTTGGGCAGTGCGCGGTAGATGCCCCCGCTCGTCGTGGGGGACTGGCTCGCCATTCCGTGGTCGGAGGTGACCACGATCACCGTGCTGTCCAGCTTCCCGGCCTTGGCCAGCGTGTCGAGCAGGCAGCCGATCAGCTTGTCGGTGGCGATGTAGGCCGGCTCCAGGCTCGGGTCGTGTGGGCCCTTTTCATGTCCCATCACGTCTAGCACCGGCATGTTGAGTAGCATCAGCTTGGGGTCTTTGCTGCCGAGCAGCTCCTTCATCGCGATCTGCATCGCCAGCACGTGGCCCAGATAGGCCGCCCCTCCCTTGGGGGACAGTCCGATCAGCGTCGGGAGATCAGCGCAGGCCGCCGCGCCGACCCGCGGCCTCTTCCT
>CAZANL010000043.1:0-3115 GCA_964486115.1 uncultured Planctomycetota bacterium | reverse complement strand
TCGGACTTGGGTATGCCACCGGGCAGCTTGAGGTCCAGCGTGGCAAAGGTCGCGCCGCGCGCGCACGGGTCGTTGAGCGATACGGTGTAGGGCTTGTCGTAACTCCGGTTCAAGGCCTCGAAGAGCGTCTCGATGTCGTCCTCGAGGTACTCCGAGGTGCTGACCAGCTGGTCGTACGGATGCTGGTCTGCGTGGGCGACTCGGTCGTAATAGTGATTGTCCAGCAGCCCGTGATGGCCCGAGTAACAGCCGGTACCGATCGAATTGTGGCCCGGAAAGGTGTTGGCGGGGAAGTTGCCGATCGCGCCGAATTCGAAGAATGCTCCGGCCGCCGTCAACTTGGCCATGTTGGGCAGCTTGCCGTCTTCCAGAAGTTTGCGTAGGCGGGTGTGGCTGGCGCCGTCGAGGACCAGCACGACGGCCCGCTTGGCGGTGGGCGTCGAGGTCATGATCTCGTCCAGCACTCGGCCATCCTGCCGCTTGAGATAGGTCTTGCCGAGGCTCCCGTCCAGCCGCTTGCCCGTGGTGGTCTTGACGCCGAGCAGCTTGGCCAGCGTGGGTGCGATGTCGATCAGCCGCGCGGGGGCCTTGGTGTAGCCGGTGGAGGCGATGCCGGCGCCCGATATCAGCAAAGGGCTGCGGGAGGCAGCCATGCTCAGGTTGCCGTGAGAGCCGCCGCCCTTGCCTTTCCCCGAAGGTGTGTAGACAACCATCAGGTCGCCGGCGTCCTTGTGGTCGAACGCAGCGGAGATCCGCTCTAAGGCGAAGGGGTAGCTGGCGGCTTCCAGGGGGATGTAGAGGCTGCCACCGCTGGCGGCCAACTCTTCCTCGTGTGTCGCCAGTGTCTCGTTGCTCGTGTCGGCCAGGGGATCCTGGTCGGCGGCGCTGTCTCCAAGTAGGGGCCCTCTCGTGAAGTCGTAGCTGCCGTCTGCCTTGGACACGCGGTGGAAGGTGAAGTGGGTCAGATCTCCATCGCGGTCCAGGTCGGACCACACCTCGTATGTGAAGTCCGCGCCAGAGGGCTTGCGGGCGGTGACCACCATGGCGATGCGGTCTTCTCCCAGCAGGGCATGGATCGCCTTCGTGGCCGCGGCCTCTTCGTTGGGCTGCAGTCCTTGTTCGTCCGGCGGTGGGGGCGGCGGAGGTGGCTCCTCGACCGTGCAGGTGAAAAAGACGACCAGTAGTGGAATGAGCAACAGCGCGCGTCGGTTTAGCATCGTCTTGTCTATACCCTCGATATGTCGAACTCGGGCTTTCGGCCGCGGAGTAATGCGTGGACACCGATCCGGGCGGCGGACAAGGTGAAGGCCTTCCCGGACTGCTCGGTCTCGTAACGCATCGCTTCGGTGTAGCTTCGCGCGGCGCATCCCGTGATGGTTTCCTGTAGCAGCTGCCGATACGTGGCATCGAGCCTCACGCCCGCAGCATTGGTCATTGGCGTCTCGGCCGGAATATCGAGGGAGAATGTACCCTCCTCGAAGCTCGGGCCGTCCCCGTCGGCGATCTGCCGGGCCAGCCCGATCGCCCGATCGAGCAGCTCGGCGGGCGCCACGATGGCCTGGATGTACCCCAACTCGAGTGCCTCCTCGGCCTGGATCGGATCTCCAGTGAGTAGCAACTCGACGATTCGGCCTCGCGAGGCCTGGGGAACCGAGCGCAGAAGCGTGGTGGTGCCCCCCAGACCGGGAATAACTCCGACCACCGGTTCGGGTTGGCCGATCGTGGTCCCTGGCGTGGCCACCCGGCCGTGGCAGAGTGCCGCAACCTCGTTCGAGCCGCCTAGCGAGCGACGGGTCAGTGCCGCTACCACCGGCTTTCCGATCTCCCGGATGCGCGCGAAGACGGACTTCCAGTCGTCCGACAGCTGGCATGCGGTCTGCTCGTCGCCCAGTGCGGGCAGGAATTCGGTAACGTCGGCGCCTCGGCCGAACTCTGGGTTGCGCGTCCCATCTGGGATCAGTACGGCACAGCGAGCGTTGCTGTTGGACAACTCCTCCATCGCGCCGTCGAATTCCTCGACAAAGATACTGTTGATTGCGGCCCGGCCGAGCTGGATCACCAGGCAGTCCGCCTCGGTGTGGGTGGTGATGTACAGGCCATCAAGCCTCCCGGCGTCGGCAAAGACCTCGGAGGCTGCGACCTCCTGGGGCAGGCTGACGGCCTGCTCTGCGAGGTAGTCGGTGACCAGTTCGCCGGCCTGGTCGAGGCCGACCTGACGGGCCAAGGCGGGAGTGCCCTTGCGGAATGCAAGTGCCTGCTCGCAGATCAGGTTCAGATCACTGGCGTTGCAGATCTGCTGGTCGAGGATGCGGCTGGAGACCGCCAGCAGAGCCCCTAGCACACGACGTCGGACCAGTTCCCGCTCCTCGTCGGTCGGCTTGATCCGGCTGTCGGTGTCCCACTTTAGTTGCGGGTCGTCGGCATACTCGCGAAAGAGAGTGGGTACCTCGTAGAAGCTGCTTTTCGATTCGGTGGCCAGCTCGTCGATGCACGACACGGTCAGACGGTTGGAGCCGACGATCAGGTTGTGCACCAGAAAAGGACGGGCCCCTAACAGGTCCTGCAGTGCGGAGTCGATCGCTGATGGCGCCAGGCCGGTGTCCACATGAAGCCGTACCGCCTCGGTCATCATCATGCAGAAGATGCGGTCGGCGGCGAAGCTTGGCACGTCCCGTACTCGCAGCAGGGTCAGACCCAGCTGGGCGAACAGCTGGCTGATCTGGTTGTGGGTCTGCTCGCCGGTGACGCCGTCGGTCGGGAATTCGAATAACTTGTTGGTCAGGTGCGGAAAAAAGGGATGCAACACGCCGCAGTGCTCGGCGCCTTCGAGTTCGCCAAACAACTTGGTGGTCGTGAATCCGCTGGTTGCCGAGAAGATCCGCGCTTCAGGCGCGTGTTGGCGGATCTGCTGGTAAAATCCACGCTTCAGGTCTAGTCGCTCGGGAATGGCTTCGAAAACCATGCCGATCGGTACCTCGACGTCGGTGATGCCGCCTTGGATGCAGGTCGTGTGGCTCAGGATCTTGTCGATTGCGTCGCTGTCGAACTTCTTCCCGAGTTCGGCGCGTAGTCGGTCGGGGGCCTCCCGCACCTGCTCTAGCAGGTCCAGGCCGAT
>CAZANL010000042.1:0-14912 GCA_964486115.1 uncultured Planctomycetota bacterium | reverse complement strand
CAAGAACTCGAGGAGAAGACGGTGCGGGCGAAGGGGCGATTCGGCCCCTACCGGCTCGAGAGGGAGATCTCTCGAGGAGGGATGGGCATCATCTACAAGGCGGTGCACCTCAATCTTGGCCGGGTCGTCGCGGTCAAGACGCTATCCCCGGAGTTTTCTGAAAGGCCTGAGTTGATCAAGCGGTTCCGGGTGGAGGCCCAGGCGCTGGCCAAGCTGACGCACCCCAACATCGTCCAGGTGTACAACGTCGGCCGAATCGAGGGGACCTACTTTCTGGAGATGGAGTACATCGAGGGCGTCGACATTCTGGACTTTGTCGAGAAGAACGGTCCGCTGCCCAAGGAAAAGGCGCTGGAGATATTGTCCCAGGTGGCCGAGGCGCTGAGCAGAGCTTGGGAGAAGGGTATTGTTCACCGAGACGTCAAGCCGGAGAACATCCTGTTGTCTTCTGCAGGGGAGGTCAAGCTGGCTGACTTTGGGATCGTCAAGCTGGCGGGAGGCGAGGGCCAGCAGCGCGGCAATACCCAGGTGGGCGAGGTCGTCGGGTCCCCCTACTATATTGCTCCCGAGCAGGCCAAGAACGCAAAGGACATCGATTTTCGGGTGGATGTCTATTCCTTGGGGGCGACCTTTTTTCGGCTGGTGACTGGCCGGTTGGTCTTCGAGGGCAACTCCTCGATGGAGGTGATCGCAAAGCACCTCCACAAGCCGATGCCCAAGCTGGAGGAACTGCCGGTCCAGCTGGAGCCTGCGGTGTACCAGGTGATCCAGTACATGATGCAGAAGAACCCCGCGAACCGCCCTGAGAGCTGGGACGAGGTCAAACAGCTGTTCGCAGATCTGGCCACTCCGGAGGGTTGTCCCAACTGCGATAGTCCGATGAAGGCGGACGATATCATCTGCATCGAGTGCGGCTTCAACCGCAAGATCGGGGTGCAGCTGATGACCACCATTGGTCGAAAAACACCGGTGGTGACGCGTAGCGGCCGCAGCAAGAAGAAGCCAGGCAAGTCGCACGGGTCCAAGAGGAAGGCCGGCGGGGCAAAGAAGAGGGTGGCCAAGAAGGCCACCCAGGAAAAGACCGGTGAAACGACTGGCCAGAAGACGACGGGGTCCAAGAAGACGATGGGGGCCAGGAAGTCGAGTCGGCGTCGGCGTCGGCGCAGACATTGATGGTGGGTTTCCGTGGTAGTTCGGAAGAACTCGGTGCGAGGTTCGGGGCGGGTGCGCGTCTGAGGGTGCGCGTTGGTGCGCTCCTGCACGCCAAGGTCGACCTGTCAGAGGCGATCCTGGAACTGGCCAGCCCGGGTAGCGCACTCGAAGCCCTGTTGCTCTCAGCCGACTTGCTGCCTCACGCCGCTTCGCTGGACTCGGCGATATTGGAAGAGTTGGCGCCCGCGGAATTGGAAGTCCCGCTGGCTGTGCAGCATTCGGACGGTTGGTGCACGATCATGATGCAGGAGGAGGTCGCTGCACAGGCCGGGTTCGCGGAGCAGAAACCGGAGGGGCCCCCGCTGTTACCCGTGGTCAATGCGTTTGCTCAGACCGCCCTGTCCCCTGTCCGGGGCGAGGATCTACTGCCGCCTGGAGAGGCGGCCAAGGTGCGTCTGACCCTGCTGACGGGGGTTGATGCGGGCGCCAAGGTGGAGGCGCTGCGCAAGCTGCGATTCACGCAGTTACCGCTCAGCGAAAAGGCGGCTCTACTGGTCCAGGCATTGGGCGACGAGCACGTGGAGGTACGTGGCGAAGCGGCAGTCAGCCTGCCACTACTAGGTGTCGACCAGGAGATCGCCGATACGATCAAGTCGCTTGCCGTGGGGCAACAGAAGCAGCAACTGCTCGCCATCGACCGTCTGGTCAAGCTCTGCGAGTCGAGTGCTGCAGAAGGTCGAATGATCGTGTTCAGCTTTCTGAGCCGTACACTTCTGGGGGAGCATGGCCAGCCGGTGCGTGTAGCGTTGCTGAAGGCGTTGGACCAGATCTGGGATCTGGTCGCTGTACACGCGGCGGGGGTAAAGGATCTCGTCCGAGCCCTGGCGGGCCTGCTGGCAGATGACCTGCATGGGCTGCATCAGGCGGTCGGTGGCTTGGTGCGACGAATGGGCCAGACACAGGCTGATGCATTGCGTGAGGCGTTGATGGCCGAGGTCGGGTGCACGTCGTCCGGTTCACTGCGCACGTCGCTGCTCACGCTCGTGGCGGAGTATTCGCTCACCACCGCATCGCGTTGCGCCGTGGCGGAGTTGCTGGTGGCCGAGGTGGACCGCGGGAGTGACCTGGATCCGATCTACATTCGATTGACTGCCAGTCTCGAGGCGCTTGGCAAGGACGCGCTGCGCCCAGTCGTCGAGCGGCTTCAGGCCAGTGACGACCCTGAAATCACGATTCAGTTGATCCGTCTGCTGGACGGAATCTGTCGAGGCAGCCGGATCAAGGTTGCAGATCGTAACAAGGTGCTGGAGGCCTACCTCAAGGTGTACATGGTTGCCGTTTCTCGTGTCGGTTTGGTGGTGCTGGAAACCGACCTGTTGGGACATCCCGATCTGAGCAAGCGGCTGCGCGAGCGGATGGGCGGGGAGTTGCTCGCGAACGTTCATCAATACCGTATGCCGCGGATACTCGGTGAGCTGGACGAGGCGATGGTCAAGCTCGGACTGCCCGCACTCAAGCCTGTGTTCAAGGTGCTGGACGAATCCCGAAACCCGATTCAACGCGAGCGCACGGCCCGGATCTTGGGCGAAGTCTGTCGGCGGCTGGGGCCGGAGTACGTGGATGCAGTTCGCGAGGGTATGGCGTTCTGTGAGCGCTCGATTGGCGATGCGGATTTTTCCGGCAAGGAGGAGCTTTTCGTCAGCTGGGGAAAGATCGCCGCGAGGCCCGATATCCAGGCAGACGAGGTGGGCCGGGTCGTGATGCGTCTGCGCGAGATGGTCTACCGCAGCAGCGCTGCATACAAGATCCTCGAAGGTCTCAGCTGGGCCGCGGCGAGCCCGAATCTGGCCTATGCGGCGGTGGTCGAGACGGCCGAACTGTTTCTGACATTGCTGGATGGACGCTTGCCCGCCGTTCAGGGGCGAATGGTCGAGAAGAAGGAAGGTCAGGTCTTCGAGTTGGGGCCGGAGACCACTGCCTACACCGATCTGCTCCCGGTGCTGATCCAGGGCCTGGAGAGGATCTGCGCCTCCCCGACCAAGCAGATCAGCCTGCGAGAGGTGATCCTCGGTCGGTTGCTCGACAAGTGGCAGGAGCTGGTGGAATACAAGGTCATCTGGTCTCCCGGAGCGGTGATCTTGCTGGGCCAGACGCTCGGGCGGCTGGGGCAGCTGGAGTGCACGCCTGACGCCCTGCGCATCGACATCGTTCGACGGTTGCGGGCCCGCGAGGACCATTTCCCGATTCTCAGCGAGTTGGCCTGTTATCACACCGTGGCCGTCGGCCTGACGGCGCTCGACGTCGAACTGGGCCAGGTGGCAGAGCTTGCCCTGGGTCTTGCCGAGGATCCTGAGTACCAGCAGGACGAGGACCGTGAGCAGGTCCTTTATTGTCTGTCCGAGATGATCCGGCGCCCCGCCTTGGGCGGTTCGCGTCAGGAGTCGTCTGCTCTCAAGGAGCGCATCTTGCGCGCGTTGTTCGAGGGAGCGCGAGCCAAGGTCCCCCGCGTCGTTCGCTTTCTACATACCCTGCTCGCGTCGGGAGCGCTCCCGGACAAGCTGGCCCGAGATGTGTCGGAACGGCTGCCGGGGTGGGTCGTCTCCGGTGTCGACGGCAACGAACTGGAAACCTTCGCCTGATCTTGTGGCCTGGCGCCTCAGGCGCGGAGTAAGCGGAGGGCCCTTCTGACGGTCCTGGGTTGCGGGCCGCAGGCCGTGACGAAGCGCATCACCTCAGGACAGGAGAACCGGTCGCGAGCCAGTGACGTCAGGGCCAGCAGGAGACCGGGCTCGACCGGCGCCGTGCCATCGACCCGGTGGGCGAGTGGGCTGCCGAGGAAGCAGAAGCGATAGGATCCCGGCCAGCCGTTGACCAGGATCGAAGGTGGGGCGAGGCCCGGGTTGGCCCAGCCGCACCGCCCCACGTCTTTCAGCAAGCTGGCGAGCTCTTCGAGCAGCCTTCGCCGCTCTCGCCTGCCGGGCAGCGTCGGACCGACGTTGCGACGCACGAACACGGGAAGTGGCTGGCTTCCGGTGGGCACCTCGGTCAGCAGGACCCAGCGGCAGCGGATGCCAGCGATGCGTTGGCAGCCAAACAACACCGGTCGGGCGCAGGCGAGGCCTCGTTTGCTCAGGGCCAGGAGTTGTTGGTGAAGCCCCTCCCCGGCTGAAGGCCTGCCGCGCAATTTCCTGAGCAGCCCACCTGTCGCGTCTCCGTGTCGCAGGAGAAAGGACCTCCTCCCGGCTTGGATCAGACTCGGGCTCTCCCGATGGATCAGGCGGGTCAGGTCGGTCAGCTGGTGCTTGGCCAGCAAGGTGGCCGACTCCGGGCTCTCTTCGATCGTCCAGCTCACGTCAGTTTCTGGGGGGCAACTCGGGGAGGGTCAGATTCGGGCGATCGCCGAAATCCAGCGTGA
Organism: uncultured Planctomycetota bacterium; assembly: GCA_964486115.1. Taxonomy (GTDB): domain Bacteria; phylum Planctomycetota; class JACQVV01; order JACQVV01; family CAZANL01; genus CAZANL01. Next base: position 10,345 of record CAZANL010000042.1, on the reverse strand, counting down.
GCGGTGGATGGTCGTCCAGCCGCTGTAGTGCTTCAGTGATTGCGCGCTCCAGCTGCGGGTCTCGATCCTCGGCATAGTCTTGTGGTGCGATGTCGACCTCGATGTCGGGGTTGGTGCCGTGGTTCTCGACGCCCCACCGCACGTCCTTGAACCAGAAGGAGTACTCTGGCTGGGTGGTAAGGCCCCCGTCGACCAGCCTGTACCGTGGCCAGATACCGATCACGCCGCCCCATGTTCGCTTGCCGATCAGCGGGCCGAGTGACAGCAGCTTGAAGCAGTGGCTGAAGATGTCGCCATCCGAGCCGGCGCTCTCGTTGGTCAGGGCGATCATCGGTCCCGGTACGGACTCTCTGGGATAAGGTGTGGGAGAACCCCAGCGCTGGATGTTGTAGCCCAGACGTTTGCGAGCCAGCTTTTCCAGCAGCAGCTGAGAAACGTGCCCGCCGCCGTTGTAGCGCACGTCGACGATCAACCCGTGGCGGTCTAGCTGCGAGCTCCAGGAGCGATGAAATTCGGAGAAACCTTTGGGGCCCATGTTGGGGACGTGCAGATAGCCTACCTGGCCATCCGTCGCCTCGAGCACGCGTTGCTGGTTGCGCTCGACCCAATCCCGATACCGCGCCGGGTGTTCGGATCGGAGGGTTTTTACGGTGATGTTACGTGGGTTCTCGCCACTGTCGTCGCCGATCGTCAACTCCACCTCCTCGCCAGCGGTATTGACCAGCAACGCAAGCGGGGAGCAGTCCCGAGCGACCGGTTGTCCGTTGACTGCGAGCAGGGTCTGTCCGGTCGATACACCGATGCCTGGTCGGTTGAGGGAGGACGTTACCTTCGTGTCCCAGACGTCACCGTTGACAATTCGTGTGATTTGATAGAGTCCCGAGTGGGAGTCGTACTCCATGTCGGCGCCGAGGTGTCCCTGCTGGTACCGCGGAATGGCGCGGTGATCCCCGCCCATCTCGTAGGCGTGAGAGGTGCCCAACTCTCCCTGAATCTCCAGGATCAGGTCCGAGAATTCGCGCCGTGAGCTGATCCGGTCGATCACCGGGGTGTAGCGATCTCGCACGGCCTCCCAGTCGACCAGCGACATGTTCTCGGTCCAGAAGTGCTCGCGCTGCAGGCGCCACGCTTCTCGGAACATCTGGGCCCACTCCTGTGGGGGGTCGACCTCGACCTTGATGCGTCGGAGGCTGAGGTAGCCCGTCTCTCGGTTTGCTCTCACCAGGCCCTCTTTCGGGCTCGGTTTCTCACCGGCCTTGATCACGCGCAGCTTCCTTCCCGAGCGGTAGATCAGCACCTTTCGGTCCAGGGTCACCTCGAAGTCGGTCAGCTTGGAGAGCAGGACTTCATGCGTCTGCTTCTCGAAGTCGTAGCACTCGAGTTGTCCCTTGGCCGGTGGCTGTGACGAGCGCCAGTTGGTCGCCGAGAGTGCTCCCTCGATCGGGAAGCGGCTGAACAGAGCTTTGCCTCGCAGGCCACAGACACGACCAAACTTGCCCTCCTTGACCGGAAAGGCGACGATCCGCTGCCCGATCCCGTCGAGGTCGATCTCGATCTCCACCTCGCCACCGTTTGCAGTCTGTTTCTGCTTGTCCCCTTTCTGCTCGGCGTTTTCTCCGTTCTCCCCGTTCTCCTCCTCATCGCCTTTCTGGGCGGCGCTCTTGCGTGGTTTGCCTCCGGGCGACTTGGGTACGGCCACGAACGGGCTGGGTGTGTCAGCCTTGAGCGTGACCAGGTACGGCAGCATCCCACGCGGGAATGAGAGCTCGAAGAACTGGTTGTCGTAGATCGGATCAAAGATGCGGTAGGACAGGAAGTAGAGATATTTGCCCTCGGGGTCCCAGTTCGGGGCGACATCGCGGAACTTCGGCGGGGTGATCAGGTGGGTGCTGTCGCTGCTCAGGTCGTAAAGCTTGATCGAGCAGGTGTGCTGCGTCATGAACAGAGCGTAAGCCAACCAGCGGCCATCGGGACTCCAGGAGAGACCCTGGACCCGGCTGTGTGGGCTGTGATCCAATCTCCTGGCGGTGCCCTCGTCCAGGTCGACCAGCAGTAGCTCGTTGCGGTGATTTGCTAGCGCTGCCTGGTTGGCCTTGGGGGAGACCTGCAGGTCGCAGGCCCGCCCGAGGTCCAGCCCTTCCAGGCGGCGAACCGAGACCGGGGGTTCGACGGTGTGCAGCTCGATCTGTTCTTCGCCGCAGGCGTCTGAAATCAGCAGCAGCTGTTCACCGTCGCGCAGGTAGCGTCCCATGCGATACCGCACGCCTTGAGCCGTGCCGTACTGTCGGACCGCGCCCTCCCAGTGGCCCATCGCGTAGGGTTTGCCACGCGTGATGGCCAAAGTGGTGTGGCCCTCCGGATGGACCTGGTACTCTTCCAGGAACCGTTCCGCGGTGACGAACTTGCGGTTGCGCTGCACGCGTGGACTGTGGTAGGTGACATCGATCTGTCGATCACGGCCCTCAGGCGGCTCGAAACAGCGTAGCTCACCACCGACGTGGTAGACGATCCGCGTGCCATCCGTCGTCGGATTACGGCCATACAAATCCGTGCAGTCGGTGTGGCGCTGCAGGTCTTCGCCCGAGGGCTGACACGAGTAGATGTTGCCGATCCCTTCGTGATCCGAGAGGAAGTAAATCCGCTCGCCGATCCACATCGGGTGGGCCAGGTTGCCAGGCAACTCGATGAGTTGCCGGAACTGTCCGTCACCTCGTGGGTCGACCCACAAAACTCCCGCCCGCCCGCCGCGATAGCGTTTCCAGTAGGCGATCTCGACGCTGTGCCGACCGAGCGCCACCTGTCCGTCCGGGCCGAAGCTGATCGAGTGCGCCGGGCCGTAGGGTAACGGGCTGACATGCCCGCCGGCGGTCGGCACCGAGGCGAGTGCCAGGATACGCTCGAAAGGTTGTGCATAGTTGGTTGCCAGGAGGATCGACTCCCCGTCGGGACGCCAGCCGGCGACCAGCGACAACGCCCCGAGAAATGTACGTCGGGTGACGCCTCCGCCTTCGGACGGCATGACACAGATCTCGCTGTGCCCCTCCTCCATGCTTGTGAAGGCGACCAGGCTGCCGTCCGGAGAGAGGCGAGGGCGACTGATTGGCCCCAGGCTCGACGTCAGTCGTCGGGCCACGCCTCCGTCGACCGGGACGGACCACAGGTCGTCCTCGCTGAGGAAGACGACCGTATCTCCGTGAATCGTGGGGTAGCGGTAATACCCTGCTGTCATGGGGTTCCTATCTGCGGTTGATTTGTGGTCCCGCGTGGATCGCTTCGATATTTGGTCTGGGGAGAAGGCTCTGGGGTGATGGTCGTCGATCGTGATCCGGTAGTGGCCCTCGGGCGTGTGGGAGCGGTTTGGCTGCGGTGTCGATGTCGGCCGACCTCGGGAGCAACGGACAGGGCGTGGCTCTCAGAAAGGCTGGCATGATTTGATTATACCAACGATCTCGGAGATCGGACGTATGTGCGTGCAATGAGACGTATCATCGGATGGGGGGTGCTCGGACTGTGCCATCTTGCCTTTCCCGTGTGGGGCAAGTCAGATCCGGTAGCGGATCGCGCGGTCGCACGCGCGATCGATCTGCTGATCGAGCGACAGCAGAGCAACGGGTCGTTCGAGGAGCGACGGCCCAAGGGTGTCAAGCTGTACGAGCGGCACTCGGACGGAGCCCATGGCGTTGCCGGTCTGGCGATCATGGCTCAGCGAGGCTATTGCCCAGCGGTCCAGAAGACGTTGGACTATCTGCTGTCCAGACAGCGCGAGGACGGCTGCCTCTCTCCGCACGGCACCAAGTGCAACCTGGAGCACAGCTACTGCACCCAGCTGCTGATCGAGGTGGCTCTTGCGCAGCAACGCGGCGCGGCCGAGGTCCCCCCGAGGAAGTTGAACCGCCTCTACCAAGGCATCCGGATGGCGGTCGGATACCTCATCGGCCAGCAACATCTGGATGGTGGCTGGCCCTATGCCGGACCGGTGGCGGGCTGGTACTCGAAATACCTGGAGAGTGCGACCTGGGTCCCCGTGATGGAGGCGCTGCTGCTGGCGCGCAACCTGGGTTTGCGTCTGCCGCCGGGTACGCTGCACAGGGGGTTGCACTACCTCAAGTCTCGTGAGAAGCCGGACGGGTTCCTCAACGGACTCAAGGAGAAGCACATCATCTCGCCTCACGTCACATGCGCAGTGTTGGCCGTGCTCGAGGCCTTGCCGGGCAAGCGGACGCGCAGCTGGCGCGAGATCGGCTGGCGGTACGTGCGTTGCCTCCCATCCGCCGGATATTTCGAGCGGTGGGGGTTCGAGCCGACCGATCCCAAGCTCGATCAGTTTGCCAAGCTGAAAAAGACGCTAGGTGCTCGGAGGCATCTATACGGGCATCACTACCTGATGCTGTGCCATACGCGGAGCGGTGACCGACCTGCGTTTCAGGAGCACTACGCGCGGGTGGTCAAGCATCTGCTGGCCAACCGCACCGGCGAGGTGTGGAGCTCGACCGCGGGCGAGCTGGCCTCCACGTCGCTGGCGGTCCTGGCGCTCTGTGCGCCCCACGGGCGGTTGGCGCTCTACGGCAAGCTGGGGAGAAATCCAGCGGATTGATGGTTTGTCTGCCCGATCGATGGACTCGCCATCGGCACTCGGGTGCTCTATTTCGAATGCGAAGCGTTGGGAGGCAACTCATGATCACCGGCATCCACGTCAGCGTACATTCACACCCCCAACCGAGCGCTGGCCGATTGGTACGAGCAGACTCTCGGCCTCGAAAAAGGATACGGCGATACTCACTGGCAGAGCTACGATCTCCCTGATGGCGCAGGTTTTGCCCTCGACTTCATCGGATGCCCGAGCTCCACGGTCCAGAAGCAGTCCATTGTCGTCAGCTTCGCCGTCGACGACATCAAAGCGGCCGTCGAGAAACTGGCTGCTCGCGGTGTGCGTTTTTATCCCGACAACGATCTTGAGCGCACCATTTTCGATGTCGGGCCGTCGCTGGTCGCGACCTTCGAGGACCCTGATGGCAACTTTGTGCAGCTCTCGCAGATAAAGGCGACGGGTTAAACAGGGTCGCTTCGGGAGGTGCAGCGCCGATTGGCAGTGGCCAGAACTGGCCGGAGGGGTTAGCCCTTGCGAGCGACCGCGCGCTGCGCCGCGTCGACGATGTTCGAAGCGCGCAAGCCGTATACGTCCAGCAGCTCGTCCGGCGTCCCACTCTCGGTGTACGTGTTGTCGACACCGACGAACTCCGCAGGGACCGGTGTCGTCAGAGCCAGCTCACGGGCGACCACCGAGCCCAGGCCACCTTGCAGCAGATGCTCCTCGGCGACTACGACCGCGCCGGTCTCGTCGGCCGCGGCCTGGATCGCGGCGCGGTCGATCGGGCACAGCGTGTGCATGTCCAGCACTCGGGCCGATATCCCCTCCGCAGCCAGGATGTCGTGCGCCTTCAGCGCTTCTGCGACGAGCAGGCCGCAGGCGATGATCGTCACGTCGGTACCGTCCTGCATCAGGACCGCCTCGCCGAAGTGGAAGTCGGCACCTTCGGCATGCACGATCGGCACTTTCGGACGGCCCGTGCGGATGTAAACCGCCCCCGGATCCTCGTAGGCCCGATGCACCAGAACGCGCGCAGAGATCTCGTCGGCGGGAACGCAGACGGTCATCCCTGGCAAGGCCAGCGCCAGCGCAAGGTCTTCGACGCTGGCCTGGCTCGGTCCGTCCTCGCCGATCGAGATGCCGCCGTGGCTGGCAACCAGTTTGACCGGGAAGCCGGAGTAGCTCACGCCGACGCGGATCTGATCGAAGCCCTTGCACATCAGAAAGACAGCGAAGCTGCTGATGAACACGGTGCGGCCGGTGGAGACCAGCCCGGCGGCGATGCCCACCATGTTCGCCTCGGCGATCCCCACGTTGAAAAAGCGGTCAGGAAAGGCCTCGCCGAACTTGGCGGTCTTGGTCGACTTGGCCAGGTCTGCGTCGAGGACGTAGATCTCGGGATGTTCCCTGCCCAGCGCCAGCAGCGCCTCACCATAGGCGTCACGGGTGGCCTTGCCCATCGTAAACTCGCGCACACGGGCAGTTGCTGTCATCTTATAGCCCCTCGCCCAGCTCGGCCAGAGCGGCCGCCAGCTGCTCTTTGTTAGGTGCGACACCGTGCCAGGCAACGACGTCTTCCATGAAGGAGACGCCCTTCCCCTTGACGGTCTCCGCAATGATCATCGTTGGTTTGCCGGTGGTCTGGTTGAATTCGGCGAAGGCGCCGAGGATCTGCTCGATATCGTGACCGTCGATCTCGACGACGTGCCAGCCGAAGGCCCGCCATTTTTCGGCCAACGAACCCATCTTCAGGATGTTCTCGCAGTGATCGTCGAGCTGGATCTTGTTCCAGTCGGTGATGGCGCACAGGTTGTCGAGCCCATGGGTCGGGGCGAACATTGCCGCCTCCCAGACCTGGCCCTCCTGGCTTTCACCGTCACCGATCATGCAGTAGACACGGGAGGTGCCCTGCAGGCCAAGGGCCATACCGATCGACAGCGACAGTCCCTGGCCCAGTGACCCGGTGCAGGCCTCGATCATTGGGAGTTTTCGGCGATCTGGATGGCCTTGGAATCGGCTGCCCAGTTTGCGCAATGTGATCAGTTCGGATTCTTCGACGTAGCCCGCTTCGGCCAGTGTTGCGTAGAGGGCGGGACAGCCGTGTCCTTTCGAGAGGACGAAGCGGTCGCGCTCAGGCCAGTCCGGCTGGTCTACGCGGTGGTTCATCTCTTCGAAGTAGAGCGCGGTGAGGATCTCGACGGTGGAGAGTGCGCCACCGGGGTGACCCGACCCGGCCTCCGTGATCATCTTGAGGCTGTTGATGCGGATCTTGCGAGCGATTTCGGACAGCTTGGTAGGGTCGAATGGCATGATGAAACCATGTCACACGATCTCGGTCTTTTTGCAAGACGAAATCAGCCGAAGATCGCGCCGCCGAGGCCCAGGCTGAAAAACGCCAGCATGATGTAGCTCAACACGAGGCCGGCGGTGGCCATGGCGCTCCCGTCGGCTTTCCCTTCCCGTATCTGCTTGAGCGCCAGATGCCCCAGGATGACGCCGATAATCGAGGTGAATCCGCAGGTAAAGAAACCCGAGATACCGAGGATCAGGCTGGCAATCGCCATTCCGCTGGTCGGAGCTGGGGTGTTCGACCTGCGGCCGCCGTGAGGCAGTGGAACGGGCTCCCCGTGTCCGAAGGCCTTGCGTGCCGATAGCAGCGAGGGGTCGAGAATCTCCCCACAGAAGCGGCACTTGCGCGCGATGGCCTTGATTCGTTCACCGCACGCGGGGCATATTCGGGTCTGTTCTGGCGGAGTGCTCGGCTGCACCTCGTCTGCAGACGGTGCGTCGCTCGGGTCGGTGCCTGTCGGTTCCTTTCCCGTCGGTATGGTGAGGACGGCCTGACAAGCTGGGCACTGGCCCTGTTTGCCGGCCATATCAACGGGTACCTGGAGCTTCTGGCCACAGTGACAGAGAAACGAGATCATCCGGTTATGGTGTCTTCTCAGTTGATCCAGGGGTTTACTTCACGGGGGCCATGTTATTACCTTGAATGAAACGAAAATGCTAGGTGCACATATTTCCATCGCGGGCGGGATCTACAGGGCGCCGGCCCGGGGACGGGCGATCGGCTGTGAGGCGATCCAGATATTCACCCGCTCAAATAGGCAGTGGGCTGTAAAGCCGCTTGTGGATGCCGATCGTGAGAAACTCGATGCGGAGCGCAAGCGCACCCGGATCCAGACGATCGTGGTTCACAGCGCATACCTGATCAACCTGGCCTCTGGCGTCAAGCAGATCTGGCAGAGGTCTTTTGACAGCTGGAAGACGGAGCTAGAACGCTGCGAGTTTCTGGGGCTGGACCGGATCGTCCTGCATCCCGGTAGCCATGGAGAAGCGACCCCGCGGGCAGGTCTCGCTCGCGTGGCGCGTGGTCTTGACCGGGCTTTCAGGGCGGTCGGTGGCACGGTCAAGGTGCTGCTCGAGACGACTGCTGGCCAGGGAACCAACCTGGGCTTCAAGATGGAGCATCTGCGGGATCTGATTGGCCGATCGAGTTATCCGGAGAGGCTCGGAACGTGCTTGGACACCTGCCACGTCTTCGCGGCGGGGTACGATCTTCGCGAAGAGGAGGCCTACGAGGAGACATTGGACCGTTTCGACGGGATCGTGGGGCTCGATACGATCGGCTGCTTTCACCTGAATGATTCACGTAAACCCCTGGGCAGCAAGATAGATCGGCATGCCAACATCGGCGCCGGAGAGCTGGGTGAGCAGCCTTTTCGCCGGTTGCTGATCGACCCCCGGTTCGTGGCAGTGCCGATGTTGTTGGAGACTCCTGGTGGCGAGTCGGTCTGGAAGACGGAGCTGCGAACGCTAAAACGTCTGCGGGCCTCCGGGGCATTGCCGCACAACAAAGGTGCCCTGAAGGCCTGATAAAGGCTTGCAAGGGCCCAGAACGGCACATAACATGCCGGCTCTTTGCTTACCCCCGCGGTACGCCCCGATACCGGGGATTCCACGGGATAATCCATGGACCTTTTACGAATCTCGGAGAGGCCGGCACTGGCTGGCCGTACAGACTGACCTCAATGCTGAAGACCACGAACGAACTAGTCAAGAAACTGGAGTTGGGCCCTGAGGAGCTCGGTTCGCGCATCGCCGAGGCGATGGGCAATCTCACCGACGAGGAGATGGGCCTGCGCTACGAGAACTCGATTCAGAACTTCAAGCTGGACTCGATTCTCAAGGGGCGGGTGCTGACCATCATCAACGACGAAGTGGTCGTCGATGTGGGTTACAAGTCGGAAGGGATCATTCCGCTGTATGAGTTCGCCGATGCCCACGAAGTCGAAGAGGGCGACGATATCGAGGTGTTTCTCGAATCGGTCGAGGACGACTCGGGTCTGATCGTTCTCTCGAAGAAGAAAGCCGACCGGATCAAGAGCTGGGAGCAGTTGATCGCCACGAAGAAGGAAGGCGATCTGATCCGCGGCCGCGTGGTGCGCAAGATCAAGGGCGGGCTGTTGTTGGATGCGGGTGTGCCGATTTTCCTGCCAGCCAGCCAGATCTCGATCCGCCGGACAGGCGACATCTCCGAGTACATCGGCCAGGAGCTGGAGTGCCAGATCCTCAAGATCGACGAGAGTCGGATGAACATCGTGGTCAGTCGCCGGAAACTGATCGAGCAGGAGCGCGAGCATCAGAAGAAGAAGCTGCTGGATCGCATTACCGAGGGGATGACGGTCGAGGGCGTGGTCAAGAACCTGGCCGACTTCGGCGCGTTCGTCGATCTGGGCGGCATCGATGGCCTGCTGCACATCACCGACATGAGTTGGGGGCGGATCAGCCACCCCTCGGAAATGCTCACGATCGACGACAAGGTCGAGGTCAAAATCCTCTCCATCGATCATGTGCGCGAGCGGATCGCGCTGGGTCTCAAGCAGAAGAAGAAGAGCCCCTGGGTCAATGTCGACAAGAAATACCCCGTGGGTTCCCGGGTCAAGGGTCGCGTGGTCAATGTGATGAAGTATGGCGCCTTCATCAAATTGGAGACCGGCATCGAGGGCCTGGTTCATATCTCCGAGATGAGCTGGACCCGTCGGATCAACCACCCGTCGGAGGTGGTTTCGATCAGCGACATCGTTGATATCGAGGTGCTCAATATCAATCGCGACAAGCAAGAGATCTCTCTGGGGATGAAGCAAACCGGTCTGAACCCCTGGACGTTGCTGGAAGAGAAGTATCCGCCAGGCACACTGATCGAAGGTCGCGTGCGCAACCTGACCAACTACGGGGCCTTCGTTGAAATCGAGGAGGGCATCGACGGTCTGCTGCACATCTCGGACATGAGCTGGGTCAAGAAGGTCAACCATCCCTCCGAGATGGTCAAGAAGGGGGACAAGCTGCAGGTCCAGGTCATCTCCGTCGATCAAGAGAAGAAGCGGGTTGCTCTGGGGATGAAGCAGCTGGAAGAAGATCCTTGGGAGGACGCGATTCCCGATCGGTATCAGCCGGGAGAGACATTCGAGGGGCGTGTCACCAAGATCACGAATTTCGGTGTGTTTGTCGAACTCGAGCGCGATCTGGAAGGCTTGCTACACGTGTCCGAGCTGGCCGGCGGCAAGGTCAGCAATCCGGAGGAGGTGGTGCAGGTCGGCGATATCGTACAGGTCCAGGTGCTGCGTGTCGATCGCGACGAACGCAAGATCGGCCTGACCTTGGTCAGCGCGCCAGGTGTGCGAACAGGAGACGCGGCTGCATCTGGCACGGGGGCCGAGTCGACCGAGGAGCCAGCGGCCGAGTCGACCGAGGAGC
>CAZANL010000041.1:11224-15009 GCA_964486115.1 uncultured Planctomycetota bacterium | reverse complement strand
AGTGCGGCGATCCGGGCGACATGGCCGCCCAGCTTTGCACCCCAGTCGACCATTCCAACAAAACGCCCCCCCGGCCGCATATCCCGCTCTACCCCCGTCAGGAACTCGGAGAAGGACCGGCTCGCATCCCCAGACAACGTGAGTTCGCTCGGGTTTTTGACGTATTTGTCTGCCATCTCGAAGACCCGCGCAACGACCGAAGCGTACTGCTCGCGGAGGGCCTCCGGCACTGTCGGCGTCCCCACCTGGCGCCAACCCACAGCGGTGGCTGGCACCGAGTACAGAAAGCGACCGTAAAGCCCTCGTCCGCGGTCAAGTTGCTTCCACTTCGCCTCGATGACCGCGGGCTGAACGGCGAGCCCGATGGTCAGCGCTGGCCCCCTGAGGTATTCACCCGGACGCGACATGCGGTCCAGGTGAGAGTCATCACCGCAGTGACCACGGAGAAGAAGATCGATGTCATGAATATCCAGGATCGCCGCCTCCGCGCTCAGTACTCCCATACGGTTGCCCTGCCGAGCCATCAACTGGTGCAGGCTCGCGGAGGTCACGTTGTCGCACAGCAACTGGGCAGCAAACCGCTCCTCGTGCGAATCGAGTTCGCTCTGCGCACTGACGAGTGCGCCTATTAGCTCCGCACGCTGAGTGTTGTCGTCTTCGCTGGCGGCCTTGCGCTCGAGTTGCTTGACACGGCCCACAAGCACACGCTGCCGAACCTGGCTTTCGGCGACCTCGTGCTTCTGGCGAGCGCGCAAGTCCAACTCACGCGCCTTCACTGGGGCGATCACGTCCTGCAGCGTAGCGCTCTTGCGAGATCCCGGCTCGAGCATCGACAGCAAGTAGAGGTTGACCGCTTCGCGCCAATCTTCGCTGACACAAATGACGAAACGCCTGGCCGCCGCCAGCGCCAGGACGGCAAGGACCAGGACCGCGGGCAAATCGGCGGGGACCTGACGCGCCAGGGCGACTCCTCCGACGAACCCGGCGAGCGGTTCAGGTAGGAGGTCGACCGGGAAACTGGGCAACACCGGGTCGCTCAGCGGCTCGAGGTTCTTCCAGGGTTCGCGGTTGGTACTGGCAGACTTCGCTAATCTATCGCCGTTCACCGCCGCGTGATTGTTGTCGTGGCTATTGAGTTTGGGATCCTGCTGAATCATTGCTGTACTCCTGCTGGTGCCGTACCCGGTCACCGCGTCTTCAATTCAGGAATGCAGCTTTTGTCACCGATCGGTGTTTGTTAGCCGGCTTGTGTGGTGCACCCCGATTGCGCGGCGTGCTTGACAATGCCTTCGTGCCCTCAATCCGGGCGTTTCTCGATGCCGGCGCTACGCCAGCCTGGCTGCGCGAAGGCGAACCACGTCCCGGGGCTGCGGCAGACCCCGGCAGGTGTACGGATTGCCAGTCCGTCAGGAAGGCGGGCGATCGTTATCGCCGACAGCGGTAACGGTCCGCTTTCGCCATTTCCTCAGTAGTTGCTTGGCGGCTAAACGCTCCTCTTTCAGTGTGATCTCGAGGTCATCCAGATCCTCTGTCCGCAAGCACCCCTCGAGCTCGACCAGTTCGGCGAGCAATGTGGTGTCGACGTCGGACAGCCCGACCTGCTGACGGTATCGCTCATCGATCAAGAGCCGGACCAGGGCACCCCGTTCCATACCACGGACATTCAACATGTCCTGGAGGTCCTTCGACCGCCGATCCTGCTGGTATTGCGCCCACAACGAGTTGAGCTCGTCCTTCACCCGATCTAAGCCATGCTGCCGCAGGCGGCTGTCGCTCTCGAGAAGCAGGCCTAGTTCATCCATGGTGATCTCTCTGCGGTGCAACTCCTGCAGCACTGCTGCCTCCGAGGCACCTGGGACTTCGAACTGCCGAAGCGCCCGATCCAGAAGATCCTGGACAGCATCTGTTCGAGTCTTGCCCTGCCGCTGCGCATACACATCGACTGACGCTACAAGGTGTGGCGGTAGTCGAGTGACGACCATCTGCTTAGGCGGCATCTTGGCAGCAAACCAGACGCAGAATACGCCGTCAAGGACTTTTCGTATTCACCACTTGAAATGCCCAGGAAAGCTGCTAGAAAGTGGTCTGTTGAGCAAACCACATCACCGAGCGTAGCGTTCGGTCAAGATGCGGTCCGTTGTTCGCCTCACAGAGGCGTCTTTCCGCGGCATCTGCCGCGCTGCTACTCAACAACAAACCACAGGCAATCCATGTTCCGTCTGTGTGGAGTAGCAGCTCGTGAGCCGCAGGATAGAGGCCGTAGGCGACCGAAGAAGGCGCAAGGTGAGACTGACGGGAGGCGTCGTCCCTCCTGGCTCGATCCCACCAAACACGGCAAGGACCAGCCCAGAGCCTTCTCCACACGAAACTGTCTTGGCAATCGCGGACCTCATCATCGCGATTCACACGGCCCTTGACTCAACCAACCATATGGATACCATAAGCCCCAGCCATGCGACCACCCAAGAAGCCCGCTGACGTCCGGATGTGCGCCCTGTATGGCCGGGTCTCGACGGATCGACAGGCGCGCGTCCAGGACGGTGGGCTCGACACGCAGTTCGCCTTGATGCAGAAGCGGGTGGAGTACCAGAACAGCCTCGCTCCCAACTCGACTTGGACAATCCACGATCGCTACCGGGAGGAGGGGAAGTCGGGGAAGAACCTGGATCGTCCCGAGTTTCAGCGAATGCGGCGAGACATCGAGGCGGGAGAAGTGAACACCGTCATCGTGCACAAGATCGATCGAATCACGCGCTCGCTGCAGGACTTCTTCGAGCTCTCGGAGATGTTCGATCAGAACGGCGTGCAGTTCATCTCCTTGAACGAGAACTTCGATACGACCAACGCCATGGGACGGGCGATGTTGAAGTTCATACTTGTCTTCGCTGAGTTGGAGCGCGAGCAGACTGGTGAGCGTACCGCGGCCACGATGGCACACCGCGCCCGCCGGGGACTCCACAACGGTGGAAGGGTACTGGGATATGACCGTGCTTCCGAGAACGGCCAGAAGGGGTTTCTCAAGATCAATGAAGAGCAGGCCGCGATCGTGCGCGATCAGATCTTCAAGAAATACCTCGAGCTCGGCTCAGCGGGCGAGGTCGTGCGTCATCTCAAGTCGATCGGCTACACGCGCCCGACCTATGAGTCCCGCAGAGGTAAGAAGCAAGGAGGCTCACCGCTCGATCGGAAGGCAATTCTCGGCATCCTGACTAACCCTGCCTACATCGGTAAGATCCAGTACAAGGACGAGCGCTTCGAAGGGCAGCACGAGCCGATCATCGAAGTGGAGATGTTCGAGCTGGTTCGCCAGCAGCTGGCGCGGAACAACAGGTCGCGCAAGAACCTCAAGGTGGAAACCAAGCACACGTATCTGCTGCAAGGCATGCTCCGCTGCGGCCGCTGCGCCGGGATGATGACACCAACAGCAAGCGGCGGCAGGAACGGGAAGATCTACCATTACTACCAGTGCGCCAAGGCCACGAGTTCGAACAAGACGCAGTGCACGGAGAAGAACGTCCCGGCGAAGGCGATCGAGGAGTTCGTGATCGGGGAGATCGAGAAGGTCGCCAACGACCCGGAGGTCATCAGCCGTGCGATCAAGAAGGCCAACGAGCTCGCATCAGGATTGGCGAAGCCGATTCGGCAACAGATCAGAACAGCCGAGAAAGGCCTGAAGCAGGTCGAGAGCAAGATCTCCCCCACCCTCGAGGCCATCGAGAACGGTACGCCCTTCAAGAGCCTCGAGAAGCGCCTCAGAGCCCTCCCAGCCGCCCGCGAGCCCCGCC
>CAZANL010000041.1:0-11214 GCA_964486115.1 uncultured Planctomycetota bacterium | reverse complement strand
GGCTGAAGTGATGGCCGAGAACTACCGCACACTGCCGCAGATCTTGGCTGACGCGCAGAAGGTGGGAGCCTGGCAAGAGATCAAGGAATTGCTGCGCTGCTACGTGGATGTGATCGAGTGGCACCGCAGCCCCGAGGACGAGCGTGAGGGGCGGGTGGACATCCTGCTCTACGAGCGACCAGCGCTGGAGGGTAACTGTCGCGCTGAGTGTTCCAACTGGCTCCCCGAACTCGCCACTCAACGCGACGACGTGCTTCTGGCGACTTCGGTTCGCACAACCGCTCTGTGGTGTCGCTGACCCTACTCGAGTATTCCCAGCGCGACGAGCCTCGCCTTCTGTTCGAAGGTCAGCAGCTCCTGCAGGCCCTGGCGCAGCGAGGCGAGCCTGGTCCGGGCCGCCTCGCGCAGCTTGCGCAGCTCGGCCAGCTTCGCCTTGAGCGCCGCCTCGTCGAGATCCTTTGAACCGGCGAGCTTGCCGATCTCGTCGCGCAGGGCGCGGACCCTGGTCCGCGTCGTGATCTGATAGCGCACGACCTTGCCGATCAGCGGGCTGAGCACTGCGGTCTCCTCGGCGGGAAGCCCGAGTTCCTTTACGGCCTCGCCGGAACGCGTCGCGATCTGCTGCTCCGGGGTCGCCTTCTGCCGACGGCCCTGCCTGGCGTCGCGCTCACGGTCCTTGCCCCTATCCCTGCGCTTGCCATCCTCGCCGCGCTTGCCATCCCTGCCACGCTTGCCGCCTCGATTGCGACGCTGGGACTCGTAGAGCCTCAGCTGCTCGGCGCTCAGGACCTCGCGCAGCGCCTTCTCCTGCTCGGCCTTCGCCGTTGCGCTCTTGATCAGAATCTTGCGCAGCTTGCTCTCCTGCTCCGCGGTCAGCTTCAGCCCGTCCTTCATCCGCTCCAGCTGCCGGTTCGCGCGGTCTTCGAGGCTCTTGTCCCTGCGCCCCCGTTCACCGCGGCGCTTCCTGTTCTCCTCCACTCGCGGCTTGTCGTCTTTCTTGTCGCCCTTGTCCTGGGCCAGGCTCTGCCCCGAAAAGAGCAGCATGCCGAGCAGGGTGCCGATCATCAGCTGGCGCATTTCATCGTCTCCGTACTGGTTCGTGAGGTCCGTCCCGGTAGTAACTGCGAGGGTCGGACCCGAGAGGACTCGGATTGCCGGAGATTTGTCGGGGTCAACGGCGCAGTCCGCGCAGTTAACATCTTGAGGTGACAGACACACGAGGTAAGCCCCGACGCTACTGGCCCATCGCCGCCTGCCTGACGGCGACGGCCGTGGTCGCGCTCGTCTGGCACCGTTCCTCCGGGCCCGCTCCACCCTCAAGCCCCCCCAGACAGGCGGCGCCAGCCGACATCCCCGCGACCGGCCACGTCGGCAGGGCCGTCTGCGCCGGGTGCCATCCCGCTGAAAACGAGCGCTGGACCGGCTCGGACCACGATCTCGCCATGCAGCAGCCGACGCGCGAGAGCGTCCTGGGCAACTTCGCCGACACCCGCTTCACGCACCACGGCGTGACAACGCGGTTCTTTCAGCGGGGAGAACGGTGCTTCGTCGAGACGCCCGGACCGGACGGCAAGCAGCAGACATACCCGGTCCGCTACACCTTCGGCGCGCGCCCGCTACAGCAGTACCTGCTGCCGCTGCCCGGCGGACGACTGCAGGCGCTCGACATCGCCTGGGACAGCCGCCCGAAATCGGCCGGGGGGCAGCGCTGGTTCCAGCTGGATCCTGACCGGCCCGTGCGCCCCGGCAACGCCCCGCACTGGACTGGCCGACAGTACAACTGGAATCACATGTGCGCGTCGTGCCACTCGACCGGCCTGGTCAAGGGCTACGACGCGGTGTCGCGCACCTACAAGACGACATCGGCCGAGCTGGACGTCTCCTGCGAGGCCTGCCATGGCAAGGGTTCGCGCCACGTGGCCTGGGCCAGGGGCCGGGCGCCAGCGCTGCCGCGCCGAGGCCTGAGCCATGTCTTCGGCCGGCGGACGGCCTGGTCGACCGATCCCGGGACCGGCAAGCCGCGCGCGCGCGGCGCCTCCCGTACGGAGGTCGAATCCTGCGCGCCGTGCCACTCCCGACGCAAGCAGCTGCAGACGGGCAGTCACGCGGGCCGCCCGCTGCTCGAGGGCTATCAGCCGGCACTGCTCCGGCAGGACCTGTATCACGCCGACGGACAGATCTCCGACGAGGTCTTCGTCTACGGCTCGTTCGTTCAGAGCAAGATGTACCACGCGGGCGTCACCTGCCGGGACTGCCATGACCCGCACAGCCTGAAGCTGCGCGCCGAGGGCAACGCGCTGTGCGCGCCCTGCCACTCGCCAGCGACCTACGACCGACCGTCGCATCACTTTCACCAGCAGGCCCGGTGCGTGGACTGCCACATGCCGGCCCGGACCTATATGCGAATCGATCCCAGACGGGATCACAGCCTGCGCGTGCCGCGCCCCGACCTGAGCGCGCGCATCGGGGCGCCGGATGCCTGCACGGGCTGTCATGTCGAGCGCAGCCAGCGCTGGGCTGCGCAGGCCCTCGCGCAGCGCGGCAAGCTGCGAAAGACACCGCACTACGGCGACGTGCTTCACGCGGGTCGCGCTGGCCTGCCCGGAGCAACGCAGCGCCTGATTCAGCTGATCGGCGACCCCCGTGTCCCGGGCATCGCGCGGGCCTCCGCGGTCGCGCTGCTCGGGCGTCGCCCGTCCCCGGGCACGGGCGCCGCGGTGGAACGCGCCGCGAGCGACCCTGACCCGCTGGTCCGGATGGCCGCCGCCCGGGCCCTCCGGCTGACACCGCCGGCCCGTCGAGACGCACTGGCCCGCGCGCTGCTGCGCGATCCGCTTCGCGGTGTCCGCATCGAGATCGCGCGCCAGCGGGGGTTGCCGGAGTACGCCCGGATGCTCGCGCGCAATGCCGACCGGCCCGAGGGCCTGCTCAACCTGGGGCTGCTTCATCAAACCCGCAACGAGAGGAAGCAGGCCATCGCGGCATACCGCAGCGCGATCGCGATCGACCCTGGCTACTACCCCGCAGGGATCAATCTCGCGAACCTGCTCGGACCGCCGGCGAACGAGCAGGTCCTGCGCCGCGCGGTGCGGGCAAGTCCCGGGAGTGCGGCCGCCCACCACGCGCTGGGTCTGCTGTTGATTCGAAGCCGGCGTTCCAGCGAGGCGCTGGCCTCACTGGAACGGGCCGCGCGGCTCGCACCGGGCGATGCGCACTACCCCCACGCGTTTGCCCTGGCGCTGCAGGCCGCCGGGCGGGGGCGCGAGGCGATCGCGGTCCTGCGCAAGGCACTGGCACGGCAGCCGAACGACGAACGCCTGCTGTACGCCCTGGCCACACTGCTGCGCGATGGGAACGATCGCGCAGGTGCGCTGCCGTTCGCAAGACAGCTGACGCGCCTGGCGCCCTGGAACACCACCTACCGCGCCCTGCACGCCCAGCTGGAGAAACGCTGATCAGCGCGGCTTGCGTCGCTTCGCGAAAGGGTCCTTTTCAAGGAACCTGGACTCCTTGCGGCCTTGCTTGCCCCGACGCCCCTTGGGCTGTGCCTTCAAGAACCGCCGCAGCCTGGCCGCGAGGAGCTGCCACGGGAGTCGGTCCGCCTCCCGGCCGGTGTTCTTGAGTATCCGGTCGAGGCCCTGGTAGATCCGCAACAGCAGCTTGGCCGTCTCCTTGGAGAGTGGCCGACCGGCACGAGGCCCGAGCAGATCGCTCGCACGGATCAACAGCGCCTGCGCCTCGGCGAACTCACGATTCTCGTAGAGCAGGCCGGCCAGCCGCCAGCCCGCCTCGGCCGCAGCCAGCGCGTACTCGGTGACTTCGGGCAGCCGGCGCTGCAGCGCGCCGAGCCGGTCGACCGCCGCTCGGTAGTACCCGACGGCCGCCTTCCTGGAGCCGAGCTTGATACAGACCGCGCCCAGTCCCAGGTCGATCCGACCGCGGGCCGCCTGATACTCCGGCACACCAGGGTGCCTGACGATCAGCGGCTCGCTGAGCTCCCGCGCCCGCTCCAGGTGCTCGCGCGCCTCGGCCGTGGCACCGGCGGCCCGAGCCAGGTGGACATGCGTCTCGCACAGATCGTGGCGATAGTCGGCCACCCGCGGATGGTCCTTCACGAGCGCGCTCAACAAGGCGACCGCGCGGCTGACAGCCTGCTGCTTGCGCTGGCCCAGCCGGGCTTGCCAGTAGATCCGCGCCAGCAGATGGCGGTGATCGGGGTCCGCCGGCCGCAGGCGGCACAGCGCTTCGAGCAGCTCGATCGCGCGTCGGGCGTGCGGCTTGCCGCCCTGACGGTCTCCGATCGCCTCGTGAAGCCGGGAGAGCGAGTGGCGCACGCGAGCCTGCTCGAAACGTACCTCCGGTGAGGGCGCCGGCAGCGTCTCGAGCCGCGCGCGCGCCGCGTCGATCGTGACGCGCGCCCGCTGCGGTTGCCCGAGTGCCAGCAGCACCAGCCCCAGCTCGTGCCGGAGCACGGCTTCGCGCAGCGGGTGCTCGGCGGCGTCGGTCAGCGCGATCGCCCGGCGATACGCCGTCCGCGCCTGCTCCAGATGCCCGAGACGCCGCTGCAGCTGCGCCACGCGTCGATGCGCCCGCGCCATGTCCCGACGCAGTCGGGGGTCGTCGCTGTTGCGCTCGGCGAACCTGTCGTAGAACACCAGCAACTCCTGAAGCACCCCCGTCAGCTCCTCGGACGCCAGGGTCGCCCGATGTCCGCCCGGCCCCTGCTGGGTGCTGTCGAAGATCGCCTCGAACGCGCTCAGCGCGAGGCGAAGGTTCTCCTCGGCGCGCGACCTCTGGCGCTTCGCCTCGTTCGACTGTCGCGTCTTCTCGGTCAGCGCATTATGGGTGCGAACCCAGCCGACCGAGGCCACGACCGCCACGAGCAGCAGCAGCGCGGCGGCCGTGAGCGCCAGGCCAGCCACCAGGCGGTTGCGCCGCCCCCAGCGCCACAGCCGCTCCGGGGCCCGCGCGGGACGGGCCAGGATCGGACGGTCGTCGAGGTACCGCACCAGGTCACTGGCCAGCGCGGCAGCATCCTGATAGCGATGGGCCGGGTCGAACGCGGTTGCCGTCAGGATGATCGTCTCGAGATCCCGCGGGACCCTCGGCTCGAGCAGGCGAGGCCGCGGCCGCCGTCCCTCCGAGACCTCGCTGATCAGCGAGCCGCGCTCGCTGGCCGGATTGCCGGGCTGCAGCGTCGCCAGCTCGTAGAGCACCAGGCCCAGGGCATGGATGTCACTGCGCGGATCGGCCCTGCCCTGCAGCTGCTCGGGCGCCATGTAGCGCAGCGTCCCGACCAGCTCGCCCGAGCGGGTCAGCGTGTGCTCCTCGTGCTGCTTGGCCAGTCCGAAGTCGGCGATCCAGAGCTTGCCCTGCACGTCGAGCAGCAGGTTGGAAGGCTTGATGTCGCGGTGCAGCACACCCTTCGCGTGGGCATGGGCCAGCGCGTCCGCCGCCATCCGACCGATCTCGGCAACACGACGCCAGCAGTCGCGGTCGCTGCCCGGCGCGTCGCGCTCGGACTCGATCGCGCCGGACAGCGAGCGGGCGCGCTGCCCGAGGTCCGCCTCCGTGGCCGCGCTCCAGCGCTTCAGCACGCGATCCAGCCCCCGCCCCTCGATGTACTGCATCGCATAAAACCGATACCCATGCGACTCCCCCACCTCGTACACCGACACGATGCCGGGGTGGTCCAGCTGCGACGCCGCGCGCGCCTCACGCTCGAATCGCTCCTGCCGGCGGGCACCGTCGCTGCCGAGGCCGGCCAGCAGCTTCAACGCGACCCGGCGGCCGAGGTCCGCATGTGTCGCCTCGAACACGACGCCCATCCCGCCTCGGCCGATCTCCCGCACCAGCCGGTACGGCCCGACTTCGGTCAGCCCCGCCAGGTCGTGCAGGCCGGTCGGCGTGGCGGTGACATCCTGCTTGAGGGTCTCCATCTCGAGCAGCATCGGAAACAGCGTACGGATGTCGTCGGCCAGCTCCGGATGGCGTTGTGCCCACGCCTCTGGATCGGGGTGCTCTCCGCGCCGCTGGCTCTCGACGAAGGCCTCCGCCAGCGCCTCGACGGGCTCCCGCTCGGTGTCGTTCACGCCCGCTCACCCGGCGAGACCACTCGATCCATCGCCTCCCGCAGACGCCGCAGCGCGCGCAGATACCGCTTGCTCGCCGCCGAGGTGCTGATACCCAGGATCGCGGCGATGTCCTGATTGGAGAGCTCCTCGAAGTGGCGCAGTGCCAGGATCTCGCGCTCGATCGGCTCCATCGCCGAGAGCTGCTCGACGAGCGACTGCTGGAGCTCCCCACGCATCGCCACTTGCGAGGGCGAGGTCAGCGAACCGACCAGCTGTCCGGCCAGCGTGTCCGTCGCCACGGCCGGCAGCGGAACCTCCAGCTCGGCGCTGCGCTGACGGGTCTTCAGGTGAAAGCGGTGGATCTGCAGCAGCCGCTGGAGAGTCAAGAAGCGGAGCCAGATGTAGAGCGTCATCCCCTCCTGGCCGAGGTAGTCGGGCACCCGCGCGGCGGCGTCGAGGAACGTCTCCTGGAGCACGTCGGACGGATCGACCCGGCCGGTCAGCCGACGATCGAGGCGAAGCTGCACGACCGAGCGCAAGCGCTGGCGATACTGCTGGAACAGCTCGGCAAATGCCGGCTGCCCCTCGCTGGTCAGCCGCTCGCGCAGGACCGGCTCGGGCATCGTCGCTCGGTGCTCACTCACGATGTCCACATTAAGCCAACCCCCGGCGTCCGGTTCCAGTTACTTGAGTGTCTTCAGATAGGCAATCAACGCCTTGCGGTCGGCGCTCCGGTCCAGTCCGCGGAAGGGCATGTTGGTCCCTGGAACGACCTTGCGTGGATCTGCCAGATAGCGATCGAGCGTCTGCGCATCCCAGGTCAAACCGGCCTTGCCCCGTGCCTTCATCGCGTTGGAGTGCGGAAACGAAGGGCGCCGCGATGCGGCCTTGCTGCCGACCACGCCGAACAAGGACGGCCCGGCCAGATCCACGCCCTTGCGCGCGGAGTGGCACAGCGCGCAGAGCCCGAACACCCGCTTTCCGCGATCCAGCTCACTCTCGTTCGGATTGTCCTTCAGCTCCTGCAGCAGGAAGCTCTCACGCATCGCCGTCATCGCTTCCTGCTGCCTGGTCGTCAGCTTGTCGCGCATCGAGACATATAGCTTCGCCTGCATCAGGGTCATCTTCCCCTCGAGCCGGCCCATCTCGTT
Source organism: uncultured Planctomycetota bacterium (assembly GCA_964486115.1). Taxonomy (GTDB): domain Bacteria; phylum Planctomycetota; class JACQVV01; order JACQVV01; family CAZANL01; genus CAZANL01. Next base: position 3,989 of record CAZANL010000041.1, on the reverse strand, counting down.
GGCCAGACGGGTGTAGGCCGCGCCATCGAAGGTCTCGTTCTCGTCGAGCAGCTTGCGCATCTCCCGGACGAGCAGGAGCCGCCTGGCCAGAAACCGGGTCAGCAGCGGCTTCTGTGCCGCGACGGCGGCGTCGAAGCGCTTCAGCTGCGCCGCGCTGTACAGGCTCTCGAGCTTCTTGGCCACGCCCCCGCGGGTCGCGCCGCCTTTCGAGCCGACGCGCACCTTGACGAAGCCGAAGTGCTGCGAGACCTTGCCGGTGGTGGTGAAGTAGCTCTCCCGCTCCGAGCCGGTGACCCAGACCAGCAGCCGGGTGTTGATGTTCATGAACTCCTTCTTCTGCTCCTTGGAGAACTGCTTGAGCCTGCGCCGCACCTCCCGCGGCAGTCGTCCCCGCCCACCGCCTTGCTGCTCGCGCGTGTTCTTGCGGAGCGTCCGCAGCTTCTCCAGCTGCGCGGCGGTCAGCGTCTTGTGGATCCTGGCGAACCCACGTGCCTGGATCAGCCCGAGCCGCGCCTCCGCGTACTGCAGCTTGCGGCACAGCTCGAGCAACGCCTCCTCGTCCAGCTGCTGCTTGTGCAGCAACTTCTCCAGCTCGCGGTTGATCTGCCGGTTGATCCGGTTGTACTCGGCCAGCGGCTCGCTGCTGGCCTTGACCAGGGCCAGCATCTCGTCACGCTGCGTGTCGGTGAGCACGACAAAGCACGCCTGGCCCAGCTTGCCGCGGCTCATGCTGTGGTCCGAGTCCACGCGCAGGCTGATCGAGCCGAAGTAGTGCGCGACCTTGCCGATCGAGACGTAGTCATTGTCGGCCGACGACCCGGTGATCCAGGTGAAGGCCCGGACCGCCATGTTCTGCTTCTCCTTCTTGTCGTCGTTCATCGCCCGCTTGCGGCCCTCCCGGCGATCCTGGCCGAGCAGTCCCAGGGCGACGGCACAGCTGACCGCGACGACGATGATCGCCTGCATCGAACGGGGCAATCGCAAACAACTCATGGCGCTCTCCTTGGTTCGGCTCATCCCGCCTTCACTGCTGTAACTGCGAATCGCCGTCGCCCGAGGACCGACTGGCGCTTCGAAAAAAAGAGTGTCCTCTCGAGCGATGCGCTGACAGTTAGGCTGGTAGAGAGGAGATCCGATGCCAAGAACACTGCTGCTGATCGTCGCCCTGCTGATCCTGTCCGCCCCGTGCGCGTGGGCCGAGCGCCCCAACGTCATCCTGGTGATGGCCGACGACATCTCGCCGCGAGAATTCGCCGCCTACGATAGCCGTGGTGCGGCGACCCCGACCATCGACGATCTGGCCCGCAAGGGCGTGCAGTTCCAGACCGCCTGGGCCACGCCCAAGTGCCAGTCCACCCGCGCGCTGCTGATGACCGGCCGCTACGCCTATCAGACGCAGTGGTATCACGGCTCGATGCGGCCCCACAGGCGCGACGACAACGCCAACCTCTACACCAAGCACCGGATCTTCTCCCAGATCATGCGGCAAGGCGGCTACGCGTCGGCGCTGATCGGGAAGTACCAGCTCGGCGGCGACCCGTTGCGCTACGGCTTCGATCAGCTGGTGCTGACGGGTGAGCGCGGCGGTCCCGAAGGCTACGGCAAGATGATCGAGAACCCCAAGCGCCCCGGCAAGCGCAAGCCGGCCTGCTACTGGCACCCGTACGTCGCGCTCTACAACCACCCCTCGACCGAACAGCAGGTCAAGTGGCGCAAGAGCAAGCCGAGCGAGTTCGGACCCGATGTCGAGCTGCACTACATGCTCGAGTTCATCCGCCGCAGCAAGCGGCAGGGCAAGCCGTTCTTGCTCTATCACACCTCGCACCTCGGCAACAAGGGCGGCGCCGGCGGCAAGGGCAAGGGCGGCGGCGGCAAGGGCGGTGGCAGGAAGCAGCGCGGCGCATCGTTCCCGGCCCCGCCCGAGCGAGACGCCGACGGCAAGCCGACCGGCAGGCGGATGCCCGGCACGATGGCCTCCCACGTGAAGTACCTGGACTACATCGTCAAGGCGCTGCAACAGGAGTGCAAGAAGCTCGGGATCCTGAAGAACACGATCATCATCGTCACGACCGACAACGGCAGCTCGCAGTATGGCAAGGACGAGGTGACCAAGGAACGCGGCTCACGCGTGCCTCTCTGGATCGCGGGCCCCGGCGTCAAGCCCATGGGCAAGGTCATGACCCTGACCGACTTCTCCGACATCTTCCCCACACTGGCCGAGCTGGCGGGCGTGGAGCTGAAGGACTACAAGGTCGACGGCAAGAGCCTCTGGCCCTACCTCAGCGGCAAGACGAAGACCCATCGGCGCTGGATCTACTCCAACTTGCTGATCCACCAGATGGTCCGGACCAAGGCCCTCGTGCGCGACGGCAAGGGGGACTTCTGGCAGACCAGGGGCTCGGTCACCGAGGAGCAATGGGTCAAGGTGACGGCCTTCGACACCGAGGAGCTGAAGCGGCACAAGCAGCTGATCGACAGCGTGCTGAAGCGCTTTCCCGCGCCTTCGAAGGACGACCCGAGGTATCAGCGCTACCTGGAGAAGTCGAAGGACAAGGGCGGAAAGCGTGGGAAGAGCGACAAGGGCGAGAAGCGCAAGCGCGACCGCGAGGGCAAGCGCGACCGCGACCGCGACAACGAGGACCACTAGCGTGCAGCACATCGCCACGCTGTTGATCCTGCCGCTGCTCCTGGGCTGCGACCGCAATCCCCCTGTGCCGGAGTCCGCCGCGGCCGAGCCGCCTCAGCAGCAGGAGAACAAGCGCCCCCGGCCTCGCAGGAAACCGCCGGGCCCGGGGGTGATCCACGGAACGGTCCTGTTCAAGGGCAAGCGACCCGCCCCGGTCAAGCTGAAGCTGGACGCCCAGTGTGCGAAGATGCACCCCAGGGGCCTCTACCGGTCGACCATGATCGTCAGCGCCAAGGGCGGCTTGAAGAACGTCTTCATCTGGATCCAGAAGGGGCTCGGCAAGCGCGAGTATCCCGTTCCGCAGAAGGCCGCCTTGCTCGATCAGAAGGGCTGCCGCTACATTCCGCACGTCATGGGCCTGCGTGTCGGGCAGCGGCTGGAGATCCGCAACAGCGACCCGATGAACCACAACAGCAAGGCCAGCCCTATGCTCAACTCCGGATTCAATCGGGCGCAGGGGCCGCGCTCGTCGATCACCCGCAAGTTCTCGGATCCGGAGGTGATGATCCGCATCGAGTGCAACCTCCACCCGTGGATGTCGGCATACATTGGTGTGCTGAAGCACCCCTACTTCGCCGTGAGCAGCGCCGACGGCGCTTTCCAGCTGCCGAAGCTACCGCCCGGCAGATACACGATCGGGGCCTGGCACGAGGGGCTCGGCCAGCTGCGCCGGGAGGTGAAGGTCGGGAAGGCACCGAAAAAGGTCGGCTTCACCTTCAAGAGGGAGTAGCCCTCGGGCGCTTCGCGCTGAGTGGCGAGGATGGCTCCCCATTCGGGACGTTATTAGAACTCTGTGCCAGCGGATCTGATGGTCACTCCAAGAAGGTATCCACGGTAACGCGCACGGTCAGCTCCGCTTCCTCCTGGATCAGTTCCTCCGGTTGCGTATCGGGCTGGAATCGGGTCCACCAGTCCTCCGCATCTGTTTCGGTCCAGGGTAGCTTGCCAGCAATATCCCCGAGTGCTCTTCCCAGTTCGGCCGCGCTTGCTGGGCGCTGTCCGGGGTCCTTCGCCAGGCACCGCTGAACCAGGTCTTCCAGAGCCCCGGGGACATCTTCGCCTACTACCGCGGAGATCAGAGGAGGCGCCTTGCGAACGTGGGCGTTCAACATGGCATACAGGTTGGGCACATCGAAGACCGGCTTTCCGGTCAACAGCCAGAAGGTCACACACCCCAGGGCATAGACGTCGGTACGTCCGTCGATCTCCTGGCCAAGGACCTGTTCGGGCGCCATGAAGGACGGGGTCCCCACGATTGCCGCTCCTAGTTCGGTCAGCGCCAGATCGGTCGAATCCAGCTGAC
>CAZANL010000040.1:0-15154 GCA_964486115.1 uncultured Planctomycetota bacterium | reverse complement strand
ACCTCGGTCAACGCCTGGGGCCGGACGTACCCCTTGTCGATCGCGATTCGCCCGAAGGTGGGTCTCAATTTGGCGGTGGTTGACATGGTTAGAATGCATGTGTGCAAACCACATGCCAATAACAGAGCTAGCCCGATAAAGGACTTACGTTCATGGCGCTCGTTACAAAACGTAACGGCGTTACTGATCCGCCATGCTAGAATCCTCGCCATGAGCCGCTATCTGGCCCTTCTGCTGATCGTCTGTACACCCAGCCTTGCCGACGAGAAGAGCGCGCCTGAGCCGATCCGGTTCACACTGCAAGCCGGAGCCAAGACGCTGCTGCTCCGGGGGACCAGCGATCTTCCGCACGGGACCCGACTCTCGGCGGCAATCCGCTTCGGTGGCAAGCCGCTGCAGTGGCGAAAGACCTATCTGATGCAGGGCCGGTTTTCCTTTCGTCTATCCAGCACTCGGCTGCGACCGGGTCACTACGAAGTCGTTGTTCGCTTCCAGCGCCGAGGTCAGCTGGACCAGCTGGCGAAGGAACTGGCTCGATTCCCCAAACAGCTGGACGTGACGCACCCCTGGATGCTCGGTACGCCCCTCGAGGCGGTCACGGCACGACTCTCGGAGCTTCGCCTGATGCGCGACGTACTGGCGAAGCTGTCCCTGCAGCTGGTCGAGCTGGGGCAGCTGGGCCAGGCCAACCTGCTGCTGCTGGACAACGAGAAATACCTACCCCAGGTGGCCGCCAAGGCGTATGACCGCTGGCTGGCCCGACTCACCGGGCTGGGCAGGCCAGCTCGTGATTACCTGGACCAGATGTCGGTGACCTATCAGCCGACCGAGATGGCCCAGCTGATCAACCTGCTCGACAAGTCGGAGGAGCGTGCCCGTGGCGCGGTCCGGGAAGAATTCGAACGAGCAAAGGTCAAGGTCCCGAAGAAGTACTGGCCCGTCAACAAGCTGCTGCGCGATGCCCGGATGCTCGACCCCTACCTCCAGCGCAAGGTGCCCGAGTTGGCGCAGCGGGTGAAGGCGCTGAGCCAGGCCGCCGACGTGGAGCGCAAGAAGCTGTCCGAGAAAGCCCGGTAGCGTGGCTCTGCCTGCCGTCAGTTGGTCTTCTTCGGCGCGACCAGTTCGATCGCGTCACCGTCCTTGAGCTTCTCCAGCAGCCGATAGGGTCCGACGAGGATCCTCGCCCCCTCTTTCAATCCGCCGGGGTAGCTCAACTCGACGACCTGGTTGTCGGACAGGCCGGTCATCACCTCGTATTGGCGCGCGACGGTGTGCTCGCCGTCCAGCTTGACGGCAAAGACCACCTTGATCGGAGCGCCAGCCTTGGCCTTCCGCTGCTGCACCGCCTCGATCGGCACGACGAGCGCGTCGGGAACGGAGTTGACCGTGATGTTGGCGAAGGCAGTCAGTCCCGGCCGCAAGCCGTGAACGGTGCCGTTCAGCTCGATATCGATGGGGAAATAGGAGACTTCGGTGCCCGCCTTTTTCTGGCCGCGGGTCGCGATGCGGGTCACCTTGCCGGTGAACTGCCGCTCGGAATAGGCATCCAGACTGACCGACGCTTTGTGCCCCAGCCGGATCTTGAGGATGTCGGTCTCGTCGACCGGCACCTCGACCACCATCCTGGAGCGGTCCGAGATCACGGCCAGGACCCCATTCGGCGAGACGTGGTCGCCGATCTTGACCTTGATCTCGGTGACCGCACCGCTGATCGGCGCGCGGACCACCCGGTCCTTGAGATTATTGGTCGCCTGCACCAGCTTCTTCGTGACGGTGAGGATCTCCTTCTGCAGGCGGTTGATCGCCAGTTCCGCCTTCTTCTGGTTGTCGCGCAGAGGATCCAGCCGGGCCTTGTTGGTCGGATGGGTCAGGTCGAGCAGCTTCTTCTGGGTCTCTTGCTCGGTCGTGCACACCCCAACCTTGCGCTCGGCCCGGGTGACCTCGTCGCGAGCGTATGCCAGATCCCGCTCCAGCTTCTTGATCTTGATCTCGGGCTCCGAGCCCTCGCTCAGTCCCTTGATCCGCATCAATTCGTCAGCCAGCTCCGCCACTCGCTTCTGGGCTGAACTGCGAGAACTCTGGGCCTGATCCAGAGCCGTCTGAGCCTGGCGGATCTGCTGCTCGGCGCCACTCTTGATCAACCGCTCCTCCTTGGTGATCAAGTTCTTGGCGTTCTGCAGGTTGATCTGGGCCTCCTTCAGCGCCGCCCGCTTCGCTTCCAGTTCCGATTTGGCCACGTCATAGGCTTCCTCCAGCTGACGCGCCTTGAGCCGCACCACCACCGCCTGCTCTTTGAGCACCTGGTCACCCAGCTTGACCTCGATCGACTCGACGACGCCGCGAACACCGCTGCTCACTTCGACCTGCCGCAGCGCCTTGAGCACTCCCCTGGCCGTGACCACCTGCAGCAACTCGATCTTCTTGACCTGGCCGGTCAGCAACTGGGGCAGCTCATCACTGGTCTCCCCCATCTTCAGCTGCCAGAACAGGATCCCGCCAAACAACAACAGCAGTGCGATGAAGACCGCCATCTTGATCGCCGGCGTTCCTTCCTCCAGCTCGTCTTCTTCCAGAAACGGCTCGGGCGGAGCAACCCGAGCCGACTTGCCCGGCCGTGGAGCCTCCGCCTGGGGCTCCGGCTCAGACGATGACTCCAGCTGGGCCGCGGGCTCGATTGCGGAATCGGACTCACTCGGCTGCTCCAGCCGAGCGGACGGGGGAACGGACTTCTGTCCGCCCTTGAGTTCCTGCGCCAGCTCCCGGATCTCCTCCTTCACCGAGTCCAGCAGCGGCTCCTCCGCCATCGATTCGAGCAACGCGTCGACCGAGCCGCCGTGGCTGGCCAGCGCCTCGGTGAAGACAGACTCCCCCAGCGAATCGAGCGGGTCGAACGCTTCTTCGTCAGCCAGATCCTGTAGCGCCTCGAAGTCGATGATCTCGCCTTTCTGAAAGCGCTCCCACAGCAAGGGATCGGGGTCGGCCATCGGACCGTTCCCGCCCGCCTTTTCGGCCGTGCTCAGTGCCCTGCCCAGCAGCTTCTTGATACGCCGAAGACCATGAATATCCCGCTGACGGAACTTCATCTGGTCCTGGATTCGAAAGGCGCGGATCGTCCCATAACTGACCATCTTGATCAGCTCGTCGCGCGCCACGCCCAGCACCTTGGCGGCCTGCTCGAAGGCAATGTACTTGGTGGCCATCCCGTCGTGCCCTACCGCCCGTAGCTCAAGCTGACGATCAGGTCGTCGATCCGTTTCTTCGCACTCTTCGGAGCCAACGAGCGGGCCCGGCGCAGAGCGTCCAAGGCCTTGGGCTTCTGGCTCGTGCGAGCCAGCACGATCCCGTAGGCCTTCCATGAAGTCCATGACTTCGGATCGAGCCGGAGCGCCTGCTCGTAGTCCTTGAGCGCAAACTCCAGCTTGCCGATCATCCGATAGAGGTTGCCCCGGCGGGCCCACGCCTCCGCCAGCCTAGGATCCAGCTCGATTGCCTTTTCATAGGCCGCGAGCGCAGCGTGCGGGTCCCTCTGCTTCTCCAGAGCCGCCCCCCGAACGAGCTCTCGCCGTGCGGCTGTGCGTTTCTTGCCCCCGGCTGGCTGCGCCCTCACATTCCCCAGCTTACGACGAGTCTGCTCCACGCCATGCAGTGCAAGCTCCACCTCCAGCATCTCGGCCCTCAGCGCGCTGACCCGAGCCTCCAGCTGGTGACGACGCGACATCAACTCATGGTGCCTGGCCTCCAGCTTGAGCATCTCGAGGTGCTTTCTGGCCTCCTGCGGGTCGAACTCACCGTCAGCCCATGCCCCACCAGCAAACCAACTCACGCTGAGCGCCGTCAGCAACAGGATGTGTTTCATCACCTCTCCTTAGACTCCGGACTATCCGATCTTGGCCACGGCATCGATCTCGACGAGGGCGCCCTTCGGCAAAGCCTCGACCTGGACCGCGGCCCTGGCCGGCCGACTCTCGCTGAAAAACTCGGCGTAGACTTCGTTGACCGCCGCATAATCCTCCATCTCGTGTAGATAGATCGTCGTCTTGACCACATCGCCCAGGTTTCCCCCGGATGCTTCCACCACGGCCTTGAGGTTATTTAGCACCCGACGGGACTGCTGGGCAACATCCGGCCCGACCATCTGTCCGGTGTCCGGGTGCAGTCCGATCTGACCAGAGAGAAACAGCCAGCCATCGACCTGGACTGCCTGCGAGTAGGGGCCGATCGCAGCCGGCGCCTCTTGTGTTTGTATGATCTGTTTCACGTTCTTTTCTACCTTGATTGCTGGATCTAAACTACCGACCATTATCCGTTAATGGCGTTGAAAAACCACCACGAGTGCCTATCTTGGCACTGCTACCTGTTTCCCCGCGCATAAGGAGACCGCCGAGATGTCGTCGCTCGAGCACCCGCTGGTCGAGGTGGATCCCGCAGTTCATCAGATACTGTCTGCGGAGCGCACCCGCTGGCAAGATACGATACAGCTAATCCCCTCGGAAAACTACGCAAGCCGCGCCGTGATGCAAGCCACCGGCAGCGTAATGACCAACAAGTATGCCGAGGGCTACCGAGAAAAGCGGTACTACAACGGCTGCAAAGAGGTCAATGCCGTCGAACAGCTGGCGATCGACCGGGCCAAGGCGCTTTTCGGCTGCGAACACGTCAACGTCCAGGTCTATTCCGGAGCACTGTCCAACACCGCGATCTATTTCGCCCTGCTCGAGCAAGGCGACACGATCCTGGCGATGGACCTGTCCCACGGCGGGCATCTGACCCATGGCATGCGGCTCAACTTCTCGGGACGCTACTTCAACGCCACGCATTACGGCGTCAATCACGACACCGGCTGGCTCGAGATGGATACCGTGGCAGAGCTGGCGCGTGAGCACAAGCCGAAGATCATCGTCGCCGGCGCCAGCGCGTACCCGAGAACGATCGACTTCAACCGATTTGCCGAGATCGCGGCGGACGTCGGAGCCTACTTCCTGGCCGACATTTCTCACATCGCCGGCCTCGTCGTCACCGGGCTGCATCCCGATCCTGTCCCGCTGGCCGACTGCGTGACAACCACCACCCACAAGACCTTGCGCGGTCCGCGCAGCGCCTTGTTGATGTGCAAGGAAGCCCACGCCAAGACGATCGACCGGTCCGTCTTTCCCGGCCTGCAGTCCGGCCCACACATGCACGTTCTAGCGGCCAAGGCGGTCGGCTTGAAGGAGGCCGCGGCACCCGAGTTCAAACCCTATCAAGAGCAGGTCGTGGCCAACGCGACCGCCCTCTCCGAAGGGTTGACCAGGCATGGTTACAAGCTGGTCTCCGGCGGCACCGACAATCACCTGATGCTGGTCGACCTGACGCCCAACGAGATCACCGGCAGAGACGCAGCCAATGCCCTCGAAGCGGCGGGCATGGTGGTCAACAAGAACACCGTTCCCGGAGAAACCCGTTCGCCGATGGTCACCAGCGGGATCCGTCCCGGGACACCGTCGGTCACCACCCGGGGTATGGGGACGGACGAGATGTCTCGCATCGCCGACTGGATGCACCAGGTGCTGTCCAATCATGAGGACGCGGCGACGATTCAGCGCGTGCGCAGCGAGGTCAGGGAGTTCTGCGAGAGCTTCCCCGTTTACACCAATCTCGGGGAGCATCCCTGATCCGCATCCTGGAGCTGATGACCCGCTTCGATGCCGGCGGCGCACAGGCAGTCGCCATCAACCTGGCGGATCATCTTGCCCAGCGAGGCCACAATGTGATGATTGGGGGTGGTCCCGGCGGCAACGCTGAGCACTGGGTCGAGGGACACGCTTGTCCCGTCGTCCGTTTCTCCGCTCTGACCCGCCCACTCCACCCACTGCATGATCCGCTGGCGGTGGTTCAGATCGCGGCCCACCTCGCACGCCACCGGATCCAGGTGCTCCACACTCACACCTCAAAGGCCGGCATTCTCGGGCGCCTGGCCGCTCGGCTAGCCGGCACGCCGGTGGTGCTACACACGGCCCACGGCTGGGGATTCCACTCCGCCCAGTCGACTCTCCGCCAGCGAGCCTATGTGGCACTCGAGCAGCTGGCCGCCCGCTGTTCGACCCACATCGTGGGAGTCAGTCAGGCCACGATCCTCCGGGGTCTAGACCAGCGCATCGGTCGCCGCTCGCAGTACGCGCGCAGTTACTGTGGCATCGACTCCAGCCGCTTTAGCGTGAAGCGCAACGAGGAGCCACTGATCGGCTGCGTAGCCTGTCTGAAGCCGCAAAAAGCGCCACTGGAGTTCATCGAGGTGGCGGCCCACCTGGCAAGAAACCACCCCGAGTTACGCTTCGAACTGGTCGGAGACGGCGAACTCCGCGCCCAGGTCAAAGCCCACGCTCACGCACTCGGACTGGAAGGACGACTCGAACTGGTCGGCTGGCAAACCGACATCCCAGAGCGGCTGGCTCGCTATCGGCTCTTGTTACTGACCAGCCGCTACGAGGGACTTCCACTCGTGCTGCTGGAAGCACTGGCCGCCGGCACGCCCGTCGTGGCGACTGCGGTAGACGGCACCCCGGAGGCCATTCCGGAGTCGCTATCCGACTACCTCTACCAACCAGGTGATGTGGCGGGTGCGATCCAGCGGGTCGAGCGCCTGCTAGACGATCCGGGGGAGGCCTCCCGAGTGGCCCGGACGGGCCGGGAGCACGTCTTGGCGCATCATCGGCGCGAGCAGCACCTGGAGGAGATGACCCACTTGATCGAGTCGAGAAACGGCGTGGTATGAGTCGGCTGGACGACGTTGGGCTCTACATCCCGGTACGCAACGGGGCACGGACGCTCACCCGCTGCCTGGAGGCGATCGCCGCACTCGACCCGGCACCGGCCGAGGTGCTGGTGGTGGACGACGGCTCGCGGGACACGACCTGCAAGATCGCCCGTCGGGCTGGAGCGCGCGTGCTGCATCTGGAGCCGGGACGAGGCCTGGCCGCGGCTCGTAACGTGGGCTGGCGGACCCTCGAACAGCCGCTCGTCGCGGCGCTGGACGCCGATTGCGCACCTCGCACCGACTGGCTGATGCAGCTGCGCGAAGGGCTTTCCGACACGCTAGCCGGCGTCGGCGGCCGGCTGCAAGAGCAGGGTCGGCATCCTGCCGATCGGTGGCGTCGCCAATGGCTGGCACAGGACTGGGGCCCGGAACGACGTGAGGTATCTTTCCTCTATGGAGCGAACAGCCTGCTGCGCCGCGACGCGCTCGCGGCCGTGGGCGGCTACAACGAGAGATACGTGCGCAACGCCGAAGACTACTGGCTCGGGCAGGCACTGACCGAAGCGGGCTATCGTCTCGCACATACTCCCGAAGCCGTCGTCTCTCACCTCCGCCGCGACCGGTCGGCCGGCGTGCTCGCCAACTACTGGCACCACCGGTTTTACGGACATCGGCTGCCGATCACTTGGTCCTGCTGCTGGCGCAGCGTGCTCGTCGGCCTGCGCTCTGCCTGCTCGATGTTCAGGCAAGACCTGCTGGCTGGCCGCCATCAATTGCTGCTCCTGGATCTAGCGCTCGGGCCCCTGTCCGCCTGGCGCGATGTCACCGCGACCTGGGAGGCCACTCGTTGAGCGTCTCGGCGGTGGTAACGACTTACCAGAGCCAGGCTCTGCTTTCCCGCTGTCTACGCAGCTTGGCCTGGGTCGACGAGCTGATCGTGGTCGACGGCGGGAGCACGGACCGGACGCTCGAGATCGCCGCAGACGCGGGCGGGAGGATCATCCGCAGCGACAACCCGCAAATGCTCAACATCAACAAGAACCGCGGATTCGAGGCCGCGACCGGCGACTGGATCCTCTCGATCGACTCGGACGAGGAGATCTCTCCAGCACTCTCTCGAGAGATCCTCGAGCAGCTGGCCACCCCAGCTGCCTCGGCATTCTGGTTGCCCAGGCTCCACGTTCTACTCGGACAGGTTCTGCGACACGGACCCTGGGGAGCCGATCGCCAGCTGCGCCTGTTCCGCCGCGGATTTGGGCGCTTCGACTGCAAGGACATCCACGAACTGCTGCGAGTTGACTGCCCAGCCGGCGAACTTCGGCAACCGCTGCTGCACCACCGCCCCACCACGCTGGCGGCCTACCGACGCCGCATCCTGCACTACTCGCGCTGTCGCGCCCACCGCTACCTGGACGAGGGTCGTCCATTCCGCCCATGGAAGCTACTCGGCGGCCCGGCTCGCGCCGTGATCGAGTCGCTAGTCTGGCGTGGAGGCATTCGCGACGGCTTGCCGGGTGTGTTCCTGGCAGGCTTGATCGGCCTCGAGGCGCTCTGCGATCACTTGTACCATCTCAAACTGCTGGCGGGGCACCGATGCGAATCCTGATGCTGACCGACCTGCTCCCGTCGATGCGCCTGGGCGGCAGTGAGCGGTTCGTCCTCGAGCTGGCTCGCGCGCTCGGACGCCGTGGTCATCAGGTCCGCTTCTGCGGGGCTCGCCTGCGCCCGCACAACTGGCCCGTCGGGCTCTACCACGCTCGAGTCGGCAGTTCCCTCCGGGGCGCGCTGCGCAAAGCGATCCGCCACGAGCAACCCGAGTTGATCCACGCCCACCATCCTCTGGCGGGGCACCTGGCGGCCATCACCGGCCTGCCGGTGGTGCGCACCGTTCACGGCGACTGGCAAACCGAGCTGATCCAGCGCAGGCCACTGCTGGCTCGGGTAGCACGCTTCGTGCCCGACTGGGTGACCGCCTCCACCACCACCGAAGTGCCCGTGGGCACCGCCTCACCGACACTTCAGTCATCCCTCCCCCACGCCGTGCTGATCTCGCCAGGCGTGGACTGCGATCGGTTCGCGCCGACCGATCGGCCCAACGGGGACCCACCCGTGATCGGCACAGTCTGCCGACTGGCTGCCGAACGCGGTGTGGAGCGCTTCTGTGAGATGGCAGCCCGTCTGCGTCAGTCCGCCCGCTTCCGGATTGCGGGAGATGGCCCGCTGAGGCGCAGGCTACAACGACGCGCCAGATGCATGAGAGCTCCCGTCGAGTGGTGCGGACCGACCGAAGACGTGGCCCAATTTCTGGCCGGCCTGGATCTCTACGTGAACCCTACCATCACGGAGTCCTTTGGACTTGCGCTGCTAGAGGCGATGGCCAGTGGCTTGCCCATCGTCGCCGCCCCGAGCCCCGGCGCCCGCCGCCTGATCGGCCAAGAAGCCGGGCTGCTGGTAGAGACCCACCATCCGACGGCGCTGGCTGAAGGAGTGCTCGCGCTGCTCGGCGACCCGAGGCGCCGAGCCGATCTGGGACGATCCGCTCGTGAACGCGCCTGCGGATACAGCTGGGACAGCACCGCGTCGGCTTACGAGGCACTCTACCGCTCCTGCGCTTGAGAGGGCCCACTGCCCCGGAAGCGATGCCCCCCCCACAACGCACCCCTCACACCTCCCGTGACTCCCCCTATCCCGGTCGGTCTTGATTCCCGGACGCGGAGCGGCGATAAGACCATAATGCCCAACTCGATTGGCGCGATCATCCCCTGCGGCGGCCCGGGTACACGGCTGCTACCTGCGACCCGCACGGTGCCCAAGGAGCTGCTCCCGGTCGCGCGGCGTCCGATGATCGATCATGCGCTGAGAGAAGCCCAGGAGGCTGATCTGGAGCCGATCGCCATCGTCGGAAGCCCCGACAAGCCACTGCTCAAGAAACACGTCGAGCAGCACCGCGGCGTACTCTGGGTCGAGCAGCCCACGCCGCTAGGCCTGTACGACGCCCTGCGGATCGGTGCCGAGGCGCTCGGTCCGGGCCCCTGGGCGCTGCTTCTGCCGGACGGAATCCTCGACCCGCCGGCCCAAGGCATTCGCCGCGTATTGTCCTCTCACGCCCGCCACGGCCAGGACACCCTGGGCGTCGTCCGCCTGTCTCCCGCCCACTCCGGACTATTCGGCAACTGCGGGCTGGTCGAGCTCGTCCCAGACGGCCCAGACCTGAGAATCGAGCGAATCTCGGAAAAACGAACGGGAGAACTGGTCGTCCCCGATCTATCAACGTTGCTGAAGGGATTTCCCAGGCAGGTGCTGACCTCCGCCTTCTTCCACGTCGCAACGGAAGCTCTGGCCACCATCCCGGACGGAGAGGAACTCCACGACGTACCGATTCTGCGCACCATGGCTCGCGACGGCCTGCTGATGGGCGCAATGCTGGATGGTGAACCAGACGACGTCGGTAATGCCAAGGGGTATGCCCACGCCAACGCCAGGCTGTCGAGTTGGTAGAATCGGAGCCGAATGCGAATCCTGGAGTTGATCAACGGTCTCGGTGGCGGTGGAGCGGAACAACAATTGCTCCGCTTGTGCCTCGAACTGCGTGACCAAGGCCACACCGTCGGAGTCGCCTGCCTCAATCAATCCAGAGGCCGAACGGCCATTCAGCTCCGTGACGCCGGATTTTCCATCCTGGATCTACGAGGCCGCAATCCGTTCGACCCACGACCGGTCCTGCGGCTCCGGCGCAGGCTACTCCAAACAGGACTCGAGCTGGTGCACTCCCATCTGGCCCGTGCGGACCTGGTGGGAGGGTTGGCCTGCCGGGGACTGTCCGTGGCTCACGTCAGCACGCGGCACAGCGACTTCGAGCCCTGGGCTGATCGGCCTCTCTGGTGGCGGACCTACGGTCGGGCACTGACCCGAATCGACCGGTTCATCAGCGTGAGCCCGGCTGTTGCGACATGCCTGGCAAACTGGGGCGTGCCGGGAGAGCGCGTGTCCATCATTCCGGGGGTGGCAGGCGAGCCAGGGCTCGAGTCGTTGCCGTTGCCCTGCGGACCGCTGCAACGCATCGGCTTCCTCGGCCGGTTGGACAAGGTCAAGGGAATCGACCTGTTTCTACAGTGTGCGGCTCGGCTCGCGGCCCGAAATCCGCAACTCTCCTTCCTCGTCGCCGGAGAAGGGCCGGAGGGACCGTCTTCTCGACGACGAGCCCGGCAAGCCGGACTACCGGTCACATTTCTGGGCTGGGTCAGTGATCTGCCGGCTTTCTTTCGCCAGATCGACCTGTTGATGGTGCCCTCCCGTCGCGAGGGGTTGGGCATGTCGGCCGCCGAAGCTCTGTGCGCAGGAAGAGCCGTGGTCGGAACTGCGGTCGGCGGGCTAGCCGAGCTTCTGGGCCAAGCCGCCGTCCCCCCGGATGTCAGCTCCCTGGTGCGCGCAGTCGAAGGGACCCTGCATCACGGTACGCCGAGCCGCCGCCCACTGGACGACCCGCGAGTGTGGGGCACTCGGCACCTCGAGGTGTTCTCGGACGCACTTCAGCGGCGACGGGCGTCATCCTCGATCAACGAGGTATAGATCGCTGAGTAGCTGTCGTAGCGCTCCCGCGTAATCGCTCCCGAGTCCACCGCCTCCTTCACGGCACAATGCGGCTCGTGGGTATGTGCACAGGTGGGGTACTTGCAGCGATCGATGTATTGCTCGAACTCCCGAAAGAAGATGTCCAGGTCGACCGGATCCAGATCCCAGATGGAGAAGGCGCGTATACCTGGTGTGTCGACGACATAGCCGCCGAAATCGAGCTTGAGCAGACTGACCGTGGTGGTCGTGTGCTTGCCCCGATCGCTGGAGCGACTGATCTCTCCGGTCCTGATCTCCAGGCCAGGTTGGAGGGCATTGATCAACGAGGACTTGCCGACGCCGGAATGGCCAGCGAGAACCGTGCTCTTGGATGACAGCACATCCTCCAGCTGATCCAGGCCCTGACTGTGTGTCGCCGAACAGGCCACGACCCGATAGCCGAGACGCCGATAGGGCTCGGCCAGGGCATCCACTCGGTCGGCAGCCAGGTCGATCTTGTTCAGACAGATCACGGGGTCGAGGTGTCCCTGAGCCGCGGCAACCAGCATCCGGTCGATCAGCCCCGGACGAAACGGCGGGCTGGCCAACGAGGCCACGACCAGCAGCTGGTCCACGTTGGTCACCACGATCTGCTCGTACCGTCCGTGCCCCGCTGAGCGGCGCGACAGCTTTGTCCGCCGCTCAGCCACTGCGCCAATCACCCCGGTCCGGTCCTCGCCAGCCGCCAGCGTCACACGATCTCCGACCACGACTGGCTGCTTGTGGCGCTTGCGACCCTTCTTCAGACGGCCAGCCAGGACGCAGGTCACGTCCGTGGAGCCGTCCGCCAGATCGACCTTGTAAGCCGTCCCTTCGATCCGGACGACCGTACCCTCCAGGCCCTGTCCTTCAGGCATAGCGATCTTCGGTCCAGGGGTCGCCGATACTGGAATAGCCCCGGTTTTCCCAAAACCCTGGACGGTCTTCGGCGACGAACTGCAGCCGTCGAACCCACTTGGCCGATTTCCAGGCATACAGCTGCGGCACCACCAGCCGAAGCGGACCGCCGTGCTCTGGGGACAGGTCCCGGCCATCGTGCCGAGTGGCCAGTAATGAATCGGGTGCCCGCGCTGCTTCGATCGGCATGTTCGTCGTGTAGCCGCCGTCGCACTCGACGATCAGGAATCGAACTGAGGACCGGACTCCTACCTCCCCTGCAAGATCGCGAACGGGATACCCTTCCCACAGGTTATCAAGCCGGCTCCAGCCGGTGACACAGTGAAAGTCCCCCTGCGAGGTCATTTGCGGTCGGCCCGTGAGTTCCCCCCAATCGATACTGAGCGGACGCTGAACGTCTCCAGAAATCTCGAGCCGCCAGGTCGCGGGATCGAACGGCGGCACCGCACCGACATGCAGCAAGGGCCAGCGTTCAGTCCGTGACTGACCGGGAGGTACGCGGTTCTCATTCGCCCCGGACATCGAATGCCAGATTAGCAGCCCCTTCTGCACTGCAAAGCCCATTCTGATCGGTTTGACAGCAGTGTCTCACGCGGGTATAGATGTACAACATGTACGAACGGTACTGGCAACTCAATGAACAGCCCTTTCGCAACACAGCCCATCCGCGATACCTCTACTACTCCAAGAAACACGATGAAGCCCTTGTCCGCCTGCTCTACGCGGTCAGCGAATCGAAGGGGCTGATGGTCTTGACCGGTGAAATCGGAACCGGAAAAACCTACGTCTGCAAAATGTTCATGAAGGAACTGCTCGAAAAGGGGTACCGCGTGGCCATGCCAGCCACGCCGGATCTCAACCCCACCGAGTTCCTGCAGCAGATCCTCTGTGAACTCCAGATGGAATATCGGGGGAAATCGCAAGTCGAGGCCTGGCAGGACCTGATCGAGTTCCTCGAGCAGACCCGCAAGCGCAACAGCGAAACGGTGCTGATCGTCGACGAGGCGCACCTGATCAGCGACCGGCGAACCCTTGAACTGATCCGGTTGCTGCTCAACCACGAAATCGACGAGCGATACTTGTTGACCATCGTGCTAGTCGGCCAGCCCGAGTTGTGGCAACGGATCCGGCGGATTCCGCCGCTGAACCAGCGGCTCGGGCTGAGCTACCGCTTGGCCCCGCTCTCGCTGGAAGAGACACAGGAGTATGTCCGGCACCGACTGGAGGTGGCGGGATCGTCCAACGGCATCTTCTCTGAAGAAGCGATCCAGGAGATTCACACCTACGCACGTGGTCTTCCCCGAGAGATCAACAATATCTGCGATCTGTCTCTTCTGATCGGATGCGGCGAGGAAGCCAACGAGGTCAGTGGTGAACTCGTGCAACAGGCCGTGGAGGATTTTCGCGGCACGGACTTCATCGAGCAAAGAAAGTATTCGGCCACTTAAGTAATGAGATCGCTGAACCTGGGTGAGATGTTCCGGCGCATTCACAACCGGGCACATCCGGACGAGGAACCCCTTCCCGATTCCAGAGATCTGCTCGTCGGATACCGGGAATCCAAGACACGCTCCCTGACCAACTATGTCCTGCGTCAGGAAGAAGCGGTCGTTCTGCCTGGCGGTCGCGAAGAGAGTGGTTTCGAACGCAGCAAATCGCGACTGGATCTCCTGGCCGCAACAGCCGCGGTGCCGACGGATCCATCGGCCGACGCCGATATCGTCGAAGGGCTGCTCGCCGAAATTGGCGGTGAGAGCGAAGAACTGGAGGAGCTCGAAGCATCGCTGGCCGGTGAAGTGCTGCAGCCTCCCACCGGCATCGATCTGGACGAGCTGATCGATGACGCTGCCCTGGCATACGACCAGCAGCAGTCCGAAGCCATGGAACGCGCACCATCCGATTCCGGGGGGTTCCCGCCCACCTCAGCCGAGACCGCCGAGCTCCCGGATCCTCTGGACGAGTTACTGGACACCCTGAGCGGCCAGCCGGAAGCGGCCGAGGACGACGGGGTGGGCACAACAGAAGCCGACTGCTCCGCACTCGACACACTTCTGACCGAGCTCGGCGACGCGGACGATGCGGCCGAGATGAGCGAACGCGCCCTTGCGGCCCCCGAAGACCCACATGAGCCGGGGCCGGAGCGACCCAACATCGGTACACCGGAGAGTGTCGAAGGCAACGTGCCGGTTGATGGAGTCGATGAGGCCGCTGTGGACGCCGACCCTCCAGAGCCGCATGCAGTCGTAGCATCCACCTCGACGGACGACGACGAAGCGTCTGCCGAACTCGAAGAACTGCTCACTGCGCTGGGTGGAGACAGCACCGCGGAGCCCACCGACGAGGAGCGCTCCAGCAAACCGCTACCCCCCACCGAACAAGAGGAGGCAACGGAGGCTGCGGACCTCAGCGCAGCTACAGAAGAACACGCGAACATCTCACTGGAAGGCGACAGCGCCGAACAGCCGGACCAGCCAGAGTCACAAGGACAGGCCCTTCACGGTCACCCGGAGACACACGAAGCGGCGGGTCCCGAGCCAGCCGGCGTGCTACTGACCGACGTGATGACAGGCAACAGATCGGACGAAGACGGGCAGGCCGAGCCGGAAGACGTCATCATCGCCGACGGGCAGGCCGAGCCGGAAGACGTCATCATCGCCGACGGGCACGCCGAGCCGGAGGACCTCGGCATCGAAGACGACCAAGCCGGGGCCGCAGACCTCATCATCGCCGACGGACACGCCGAGCCAGACAACCTCCGCCCCCAACACGATCAAGTCGACGTCATCATCGCCAACGGACACGCCGAGCCGGAAGACGGCATCATCGAAGATGAACCGGCCGAGCCGGAAGACGGCATTCTCCAAGACGAGCAGGAAGAGCCGGAAGACGTCATCCTCCAAGACGAGCAGGAAG
>CAZANL010000039.1:1496-15237 GCA_964486115.1 uncultured Planctomycetota bacterium | reverse complement strand
GCGACGATCAGCAGCAGGGCCAGGCAGACGCCAGCGATGCTCCATGTGCGGCGAACGCGTGGTGGCAGTGTGGACAGGCGGGACAAACTCAGTGGAGGGCGGTGGGCCTGGACCTGTTCTCCGCGCTGCAGTCGTTCGAAATCCTCGATGCAGCTACCCAGGTTGGGGTACCGCTTCTCGGGGTCCTTGGACATCATCTTGCAGATGATGTCGGCCAGGCCGGCCGGGACGCTGCGGTTGACCTCGTTCGCCGTCGGCGGCTCCTCCGAGATCGTCTTTAGCAGGAGTGCAGTGGGGGTGCTCGCCGAAAACGGAGTTTGGCCGGTCAGCATGAAGTACAGCGTTGCGCCGAGTGAGTAGATGTCTGAGCGCAGGTCGGCCGGCTCGCCCCTCGCCTGTTCGGGAGACATGTAGTGTGGCGTGCCCAGAATCTGACCCGTCCGCGACAAGTGGGACGAGCCCTCGATCAACCGGGACAGACCGAAGTCCATCACTTTGACCACGCCCTGCCGTGTGAGCATCACGTTGGCCGGCTTGATGTCGCGATGGACGATACCGGCGTCGTGGGCCGCGGACAGCCCGCGGGCGGTCTGACGCACGATGCCGATGGCCTGCTTGATCGGCAACCGCCGGCGGGCCTGGACCAGGCTCTCCAGGTCCTGCCCGTCGATGAATTCCATTGCCAGGTACTCGTAACCCTGGTCGTTGTCCACATCGTAGATCTGCACGACGTTCTTGGTCTGCTCGAGCTGTGCGCAGACCTTCGCCTCTTGTCGGAGGCGTTTGACGAGGTTGGTGTCCGAGGCCATTTCCTGAGGCAGGATCTTGACCGCGCTGAGCCGGTCGAGCAGGGTGTGGCGCGCCTTGTAGACCGCCCCCATGCCGCCCTGGCCGATCTTCTCCAGCATCTTGTATTTGCCCGAGAGGGTCGCACCCACGAGCGGATCGCTCGATTCGGCAGATCCGATGGCGGTTCTCGCCAGCGAACCGTCTGTGTCAGAGTGGGCCTCGACGAGGGTCGCGCCTAACTCGGTCGTTTTGGCCGGTTTCAATGCATCGGGGATCGGCGCGAGCTGGCTCTCGGCGTCCAGCAGTCCCGATGTGCTTGGGCTGTGCTCTGCCTGGCTACGCGTCAGCACGTCTGCATCGGTTCGCCTCAGCGGTGTCTGGCAGTCCCTGCAGGCCATTGTCTTGCCCGCCGGCAGCCCCATAACGGTATAGGTCTTGGCGCATTTGGGGCAGCGTAGGACCTGCTTGTTCTGGCGCTGGAGGATTCCAGTGACTTGCTCGCGGGAAAGAAGGCCGCGGTGCACCATCAAGGCTCCGAGATGAACATCCTTCCCGGCCTTTCTGAGGTCCCCGATTTCCTGCATGCAGGCATCGATGTCCTTCTCGGATGCCATCCCTTCACGAATGGCGATCCGACCGAAAAAGACATCGTCAGCATTGCCGGATATGGTCATCTCAGACTTTCTAACCCTGGTGCCTTGTGTAAGTTGCTCACTGGCCTAGTTTTTCGCGCAAGATGTCGAGCCCCAGGTGGTGCAGCTGGTCCAGGATCAGCAACCGCCGCGCGGGTGTCAGGGAGGCACGGTTTTTTTCCAGGGCCAGCCAGAACCGCGCGGCCCCCTCCTTGTCGCCGGCCAGATGACACCCCGTGCCCAGCACGAAGGCGGCCCAGGCGCCGACATGCGTTCCCGTGCCGCGACAGGCGCTGCAGGGGTGCTCTTTTCGGCCCTTGCAGTCAGAGCAGATGCGGGGATGCTTGCCGGCACCCTTGCAGTTGGAGCAGCGGCGGTGCTTGTCGCCTTGGCAGCGTAGGCAGCGGATGCTCTTATTGCCGCGGCAATCACCGCACTGGTTGTTCTTGTTGCGGTATCCGCTGGAGGTCTTGACGCGGACGGTCCTTGACCCCTTTCCTTTGCACCCCGGACACTGCTCTCGGCCTTGGCCCGAGCATCTGGAGCAAGGGGGCCATCCCTTGCCGTTGCAGGACTCGCACTCCTTTTTCACCTTTCCCGAGCCTTCGCAGGTGTTGCAGCGGAAGGTCTGGAATCCGGTGGCATCACAGGCCGGACAGGCCAGTCCGGCCTTGACCCGCAGGGTGGTGCGGCAAAACCGAATTCGGCGCTCCAGCAGTTGAATATCCGAGGCGGTCCGCTGGTTCAACCGGGCCCAATGGGCCAGTCCCTGAAGTTCCTGGATCGTCTTTTTCTTGTGTTGCTCCAGGGCCTGCTTGAACAGAGCTCTTGTCATCGAACCGGGCGTGACCTGCTCGACCTTGTCTCTCTTGAAGGCCTTGAATCGGGTCGAGGTGCCTTCCCGCCAGCGGAAGCTGATCATCGAGTCACTCTGCGAGACCAGCTTGCCGCTCAGCCTGAGGCCGTTCTTCAGGATAAGTGTATCGGTGTAGTTCTTCGGCATCAGTGCGAGCGTGTCGAGGATCGTTCGTGGCACCGGGATGCCCTTCGCCATCAGCTGCCTTGCCAGGTGGTTCGATGCCGGCCTGTCATTCGATTTGAAGTGAGCGATCAGCATCATGTACGACCGGAGAAACGGGCCCTGGTCGTCATCCTTCAAAATGCGTAGGCACTTCAGGCTCTTGCGGTACCGTCGACGCGAGAAGAGGGCCCAGCTATAACGCTCGACGAAGTCGGGCTCGCGCAGCATGCAGTCCCACGCTCTGTCGTAGCTCGAGAGGACCTTTTCCGTCTGTCCCAGTTGCTCGGCGACTTTTGCCAGCTGGATGTGGATCTTTGCTTGCAGGGCCTTGTTCCGAGTCAACGTCAGGGCTTTCTGCAGCAGCTTTTCTGCCTGTTTCGCATTGCCGTGCCCCAGGCGTCTGGTGGCCAGCTCGAGACAGAAGTCGAGTGCCAGAAGAGCTTTCTGGGGTGAAAGCGAGTTGGGGTCCTTCCACGCCTCGAGAACGGCCGTCAGCGTATTCAGCTCCGACATCTGGAGCGGAGAGGGCTTCTTTGCCTGCCGCAGCTGGACTAGCATTTTCCGGGCCTGATCGAGTCTTCCCTCGAGCAGCGTGTCCCTGATTTGTTGGGCCAGCATGGAAAATTGCCTGGGGCTCATCGCTCCCGGCGAGTCGCGGGTGCCGCCCCCCTTCAGCCACTCCTCGTAGGCCTCGAGATCCAGCGGGTCTGCGTCCTGGTTTTTGAGCAGCTTGAGCAGCTCCCTGCCCTGGACCTTGTCGTCATTCTTCTTGGCTGCCTCGAGTTGTTGCCACAGGTCCTGGGATTTGCTCGGAGACCGTCCGCGCTCGTCTCTCCTCGGTGTTTCGGTCTTGCCGGGCTCTCGCGGAAAGCGATTGCCGGGTGCCGTCTTCTCTTGCGAGGCTGCTCGTCGGCGGTACATGTCCCGCCACTCCCGCACCACGTCGCCCTTGGGCGAGTCTGGATACTGCAGGAGGTAATCGCTGCACTGGGAGGCCTTGTCCTCCGCTGCGATGTTGCTGCGGTCGCAGTACTCGCGTAGCGCGAGCAGAGCCTCGGCAGCCTCTTCGGCAGTAGTTTTCGGGGGTGCGCTGGGGGTGGGGTCGTTGCTGAGAATTGCCCCGGTGCCGACCAAGATGGCTGCTGTCAGCACCAGAGTCACGTTACAGGCCAGCAAGATCCAGAGCATCTTGATCTTGCGCTTGCGAGGCGTCGGTGGCTGTCTGCCCTGAGCGACCGTTGGGGGCGGCTGTTCCTTCGTGGCGAGCAGACGGCCGGATTGTCCCGCCAGCAGGTGCTCGAGATCCTCGATCACCGCGGCCATGTCGGGGTACCGCAAGTCGGGGTTCTTCGACATCATCTTCAGGATGACGGCTGAGACCTCTTCCGGCAGCGTTCTGTTGATCTGGTGGGCCGGGACGGGCTCCTCCTCCATCGCCTTGAGCAGCAGCGCGAAGCTGTTGGGTGCGGCGAAGGGTGTGCTTCCGGTCACCATGTTGTACAGCGAGGCGCCGAGAGAGTAGATGTCGGTGCGCAGATCCACCGGATCGCCGCGCGCCTGCTCGGGGGACATGAAGTGCGGTGTCCCGAGGATCGTGCCGGACTGCGATTGATGCCCCCCCTCAATGAGCCGGGCCAGGCCGAAGTCCATCACCTTGACCGTGCCTTCCGAGTTGAGCATCAGGTTGGCCGGCTTGATGTCGCGGTGGATCACGTTCTTGGCATGTGCGACGGCCAGTCCGGTCGCTGCCTGTCGGGCCATGTCGACCGCTTCACGCCAGGGAATGACCTTCTGGCGTTCCAGCAGCTGATCCAGCGTGACACCCTCGATGTACTCCATCGCCAGGTACTGGTAGTCGAGGTCGCAGTTTACTTCGTAGACACGGACCACGTTGATGTGTTCGAGCCGCGCAGTGGTCTTCGCCTCGCGTCGAAAGCGATCCATCAGTTCGGGGTCGCGGGCCAGCTCCTGGGGCAGGATCTTCACGGCGCAGAGGCGCTCCAGCCTGACATGCCGGGCCTGGTAGACTGCTCCCATCGCGCCATGGCCGATCCGGCCAATGAGCTCGTACTTGTCCGAGAACAGCTTGCCCACCAGGTGGTCGCTGGGGTCGGTTCGTGGTTCGACCGGTTTTGGCGTGGGTAGCTGGACCTCCTTGGTTGTGGTCATCATGCTGACCGTGTTTGGCGGCTCCGGAGCCCTCGGTGGCTTCGGCGCTGACAGGCGCGTGACGACCTTTTTGGTGCGTGCCGACGGTCTGACCGGCCGGTTGCTCACGTCGATCAGTGGGCCGCCGCAGGTCTTGCAGGGGGGGGCGCCTGCGATCAGGACTCGGTAGGTTTTCTTGCACTGCTTGCAATGCAGCAGCCGCTTGAGTGGAGTGGCGGTCAGCGTGCTGGCCTGCTCGGAGTCGATCAGTCCGCGCTGGACCATCACCTCGGAGAGGTGGATCTCCTCGCCTTGGCTGGTCCGCTGCTGGAGTTCAGCCATGCACTCGCCGAGCTGGGCCTGTGTCACCCACCCCTGGCGGATTGTGGCTTCCCCGAAGGTGACGTCCTTGTTGGTCAATCTCGACTCATTATAGGATCCGGGTGGTTTTGGGGCTACCAATCGGTGGGGCGCCTGGACAGTTTGTTGGCACCGGCTAACTGGCCCGTTTGCTGCGCCGACAGATGTACCAGAGCGCCAGGCCGGTCAACGCCAGAATCACGAGGACGCCGGCCGCGCCGATGACCAGGTCGACCAGATGGCTCAGCAACGCCACCCCGACCAAGGCTAGCACCCCGTAGAGCAACAGTTTACGCATCATCGCCATTACCCAGGATACACAGAAATCGCTTGACGCGATTGCCCCGACCCGCCTAAAATTATTGTGCCCGACAGTTTGTCCACGGCAGGCTGTCGACGGGCTCAACGGATTTGAGCCCTGAACTGGGTCGATTCCAGGGATGGAATGACGCGCTACCCAGTGCCCTTCCTCCCTGCAGACTCTCCCTGTTCAGTATCAATAGAAAAAGGTTGCCGTGGCAGCGGCAACCTTTTTGGAGTGTCTAGCCAATGAGGGGACATAGGCTATTCAGAACGGAGATGATGGCCACTGAGGGGTGTGCCGATCATTTGACCCGTTCTGCTGACCATCTTTTATCGGCGCGTGAGCCGCGAAAGTTTACGCGTTTGTGCAAAGATTTCGTCGCCGACCTATGCCCCTTCTACAGCTCGACTTCCGTCGCCAAGACCTGTGCGAAAGGAGGATTGTTTTCATTGCCGGGTAGGATCCCGGCTCCGAGCTGCCATTCGATGTTCATGGACGAACAAGAAAGAGGGGACCATGGGACTCAGAATCGCGACCGATATCGCCAGTCTCGTAGCACTTCAGCATCTTCGGACCGCAGATGCGGCCTTCAAGACCGCCAGCGAGCGCATTGCCTCGGGCAGGCGCATCAACTCCGCCGCAGACGACCCCACGGGGTCTTTTCAAGTCGCCCGCTTCAAGAGCAATCTGGCCAGCCTGGGACAGGCCAAGACCAATGTCCAGCTGGCGCAGAGTCAGATCGACACCGCGGACGCCGGGCTCTCGGGGATCGGCACGTCTCTGACTCGCATACGGGGACTGATCCTCGAAGCGCGTAGCGACACGAGCAAGTCCGGTGTCAACCAGATAGCGATCGACACCTTGTTGGACTCGGTCGACCGCGTTGCGAACACCACCATATTTGGGTCCCAGCTGCTGCTCAACGGCTCGTCGGGGTTTGTCACCAGCTCGGTTGACAGCTCGATTGCGCAGCTTTCGCTGCGAAGCGTGTTCTTTGACGGCAGCACCGCCGCACGGACGTTCAGTGTGGGGATCACCAGCGCAGCGTCGCACGGGACACTCGCCATCGGCGATTTCGGCTCCAGCTCTGGCGCCCTGACGATCACAGGCAAGTTGGGCACCACGACGATCAGCGTCGGCGTGGGCACCGATGTCAGCGGTGTGATCAACGCGGTCCGGGACTTCACCGGGGTATTTGCCTCCGGCGGCTTGGCGTTCACCGAGGGTTTCGGGTCGAGCGAGTCGGTGACCATTGCGGTAGCCAGCGGCACAGGGTTCACCGGCACCGCTGGGACGGATAAGGGAGCGGACATCGCAGGCACCGTGGATGGTGTGGCGACATTCGGGGACGGACTGACGCTCACGCTTTCTTCGCAGGGTATCTCTGCCGACGTCACGTTTCTCGAAGTTGCGGCAGGTTCGTCCCTTTCTTTCTCGGTCCGTGAGTCGGGTAACCAGTTTCAGATCGGAGCGCTCGGCAACGGCAACGACCAGCTGCGGTTCGGCATCGATGGCGTGACGACGGGGCAGCTCGGTCGAAAGCCGATCACGGTCAAAGGTGAGGCCGTGGGCGGCCTGCTGACCAGCCTGCGGGGTGGTGGGGCCAACTCGCTGGCGGGCGATGTGGGCAATGCCTTACGCATTGTCGACGATGCGATTGCTCAGGTGGGACGAGAACGATCTTTCCTGGGGTCGGTCTCGGCCAACACGCTGAGGCCGCAGGGCACGGTGATCTCGGCCAGCGTGACGAAGATCACGGCGGCTCGATCGTTGATCGAGGATGCCGATATCGCGGAGGAGACGATCAAGCAGTCGGTGGCGCTCAACCTGTTCAACTCGTCGAAGGCGGTGATCGCGCAGTCAGCATCGCTGACCAATTCGATCTTGTCGTTGCTCACTCCGCGCAGCAGCTTTCAGTAGCCAGAGCCGAGAAGGTGGCGCGCAGGTATTTGGCGAGCGACCGCATGTCCGGTTCGGGTTGCTGCACAACGGCGCCGGCTGGAACCCGGCTGACCTCGGTGGTCGGGCGGTGACCGACCGGCTTACGCGTGGCCGGAAAAGAGAACTCTCGAAGTATGTCTGGAGTGACGGGTGGTCGGGTTGTTCGATATGTCTCGGAAAGACGCTTCCCTCGGCGTCCAGGGCGTCCGGGCCACCCAATGCAAGCGGAGAAACCGAGGCCGCCTCTGTCAGTGAAGCGCAATCCCCTCGCTCTTCACTGGCCGGAGGTGGGCCTCGGCGGCCCGTTTTTCAGGGCCGCCGCTTGCTGAGACAGGAGGACTCAGGAGACGGTGCCTTCGAGTTCCTGTTTACGGGTACGGTTGATCTCGGCCAGGCGCTGGTTGTACACCGCAATCGCCTCCTTTCGCCGGAGCATGCCCAGTAACTTGCCGGGTTGGCCGGGATCCATCACGGGCAGCTCCTCGATGTTGCGTTCAGTGAAGCGCTGCAGGGCCGTGTGCAGATCGTCATCCGGAACGACGCTGAGGTATCGGGAGACCATGATGTCCCGGGCAATGGTCAGTGACCAGATGGTCTCGTCATACAGATAAGCCCGCACGTCTCGCGAGGTGAAGATGCCCAGCATCTTGTCTTGGCTATCGTGCACGGGGAAATAGTCCTGGGGCGTTTCGGCAAGGGCGTGAACGATCTCGTCGAGTGTGGCGGACTGATGGAAGCAGTGTAGCTGGCCGTCGATCGGCTGATACACGTCGGCCACCCGGATCCCTTCCAGGATGTCCACGATGAAGTCACCGCGATGTGCGGGCGATTGCAGCCGGTTGGCCACCTGGCTGGGGTAGAGTGGCCAGCGCCGGCTCAACATGAAGCAGAGCATGGCGACCCACATCGCGCCCAGCAACAGTTGCTGATGGCCGGTCATCTCCCAGACCATGATGATGGTCGAGAACGGTGCCCCGGCGGCTCCGGCAAAGAACCCCGCCATGCCGATCAGGATGTAGGCCTCCGGGTGCGGCACCGCGGCGGGCCAGAGGTCGCGCAGGAACAAGGCTGTTGCTCCACCCATGCAGGCACCGATGACCAGCGAGGGCCCGAACAACCCTCCCGACCCCCCCGAACCAATCGTAAAGGAGGTGGTGAGGATCTTGCCCAGACCGATCAGCAGCAGCAAGGTGACGGAGAACTGGCTGATGTCGTCCAGCGAGAGTTGGATCAAGCCGTTTCCCGACGAGAGCACGGCCAGCACCCGCTGGCTGCTGGCCTGATCTACACTGAGGTACAGGATGACAGCCAGTGTGGCCGTCAGCAGGGCGCCGACTCCGGGTCGTAATCCGTGGTAAATCGGCAGCTTGGCGATCAACTCGCGAGCCAGTCTCTGAGTCTGGACCATCAGCCAGCCGGTGAAGGTCAGGATCAAGGCCAGCACGGTCAGCGGTATCATGTCCCGCACCCCGACCTTGTAAGGCAGGTCCGGGCCGAAGATCTTGACGAACTGAGCTGTCTCCGGCAAGAACAGGCAGTAGACGGAGTAGGCCACCATCGATGAGATGGCGGCCGGGACCAGGACGTCGGTTTCGAAGTCGGCGTCATGATAGAGGATCTCGCTGGCGAACAGTGCGCCGGCGAGTGGGACTCGGAAGATGGCCGCCACGCCGGCGCCCATCCCAGCCGCCATCATCACCCTGCGGTCCCTCACGGAGAGCTTGAGCGCGCCTGCCAGGAAAGAGCCCATGCCCGCGCCGATCTGGGCGATCGGGCCTTCGCGCCCAGCCGAGCCTCCGGTGCCGATGGTGAGGGCTGAGGCGACCAGCTTGACGAAGGGCACGCGCCCGGGAATCTTGCCTCCCTTGTTGTGAAAGGCGTCGATGGCATGGTCTGTCCCGGTGCCTGCAGCCAGCGGAGCGAGCCAGTGCACCAGCAGACCAGATAGCACGCCACCGCAGACCACGATCAGCGCGACCAGCCAGATCGAAAACCCGCCTCCATCATAGGAGATCCACTGGTGCTCACCCATCGGTTCGGGAGCGCTGTAGCCGCCCAGATGACCCAGGGTCCCGGTCATGATGGCTTGCGACAGCAACTGAAAGGCGACCGCGCCCAGTCCAGCCGCCAGCCCCACGATGGCCGCCAGTACGATCCACTTGCTGGTCGTGTGGATCCCTAGTAGCCCCCGAAAGCGTTCAGCCAACGACATCTCTGGCGAGCATACGCCGCGTGCAAGCAGTGTCAAGCCAGGCTTCGCGGGCCTCCACGCCCGCCAGGGGGCGAGGTTCTGAGTTCGGTATTGACAGTGCGGTAACCTTCTTGCCATGGTGACCGGCCGACGAGAGTTACTGACCGACGCCGCGAGGCGGCTGTTCTTCTCCCGTGGCTATTCAGACACCAAGGTGCTGGACGTCGCGCGCCAGGCCGGTTTCTCGAAACGGACGGTCTATCTCGAGTTCGCCAGCAAGGACGAGCTTTTCGGTACGATCTGCATCGAAGGAATAGGGCTACTCCAGGAGGCTCTGCAGCAGGTGCTGAGTCAGCGGCCGCCGGTCATCGAGGAGCTGAGAGCTCTCGGTCAGGCATACCTGGACTTCTATCGGGATCACCGCGATCACTTCCGAATGCTGTTCGTGGTAGCCAATGGCGAGATCATCAATGGGTTTGCCGCTGGCCAGATCGAGCGTCTCGCCGAGCTGGAGTCATCCTGTATCGATGCCATCGCGCGTGCCATCGACAGGGCGCGTGCAGAAGGCATCGTCGACCGAGAGCTGGACTCCTGGCAGCATGCGGTCGGGATCTGGGGAGCATTGACCGGTGTCCTGCTGGTGGAGCAGAACGGTCGGCGAATCCAACTGGCGGGGCTACCGATCGAGACGCTCTACTGGCAGATGTTCGAGATCGTTCTGCGTGGTGCCGCGCCATGAGGTCCTTGTTTATTTGGAGGGCGGTAACCCATGGTTACTGATCGCTACTGGCACCTGCTGAGTCTGGTGGTTCCCGCGCTGGCCTTGGTGGGCAATCTGCTGGGGGGCGGGTGGGTCTGGATGGCTGGGGCAATGGTCTGGGCGATCCTGCCCGCTATCGAGTTATTGCGAATCGAACGTCGAAAGCCATCCGAGCTGGAGGGAGACTGGTTCGTCGAGGGGCTCCTGCTGACCCATGTTCTGTTTCAGTTGGCGAATGTCTCGACACTGCTCTGGCTGACTGCCGGAGGTCCCCCCGGGTGGGTGGTCTTGGGTGCGGTCTTCTCGACGGGGTCGAGTAGTGCGTCGGCGGCGTTCGTGGTGGCGCACGAGTACATGCACCGCACCGACCGGTACTCGCAGATGTGCAGCTATTTGTTGCTGACCACCGTGGCCTATATCCACTACGCCGTGGAGCACGTTTACGTCCACCATTTACGGGTCGGCACCGATTCAGACCCTGCGTCGGCACGCGAGACGGACAACCCCTATTGGTTCGTCCTCAGCTCCGTGACCGGACAGATTCGGCATTCCTGGAGCCTGGCCTGGCGCAAGTTCTCCCGGCAGCGTCGAGCAGGGAAATGGCCACTGCTGGTCACGATGGTCGCCTGGCAGCTGGTGGTGTTCGGGATGATGGCTGGTATCGGGTGGGGCCTCGGACCGATTCCGCTGGCCGCCTTCCTGGCTCAGGCAGGGCTGGCGATCTTCATGCTCGAGATCGTCAACTTCATCGAGCACTGGGGGCTGCGGCGCGAGCAGGGAGAGCGAGTCCGGCCCGAGCACTCTTGGGAGAGCAACAGCTTTCTGTCGCGCTACTCCCTGATCGAGCTCGGGCTGCACCCCGACCACCATGCCAAGGCCTCCAAGCCGTACCATCACCTCGTCAGCCGCGAGCCCAGTCCGCAGATGCCCTATGGGCTCTACGCAAGCTCGGTGATGCTGCTCGTACCCAGCCTGTACCGGCGAGTATACCGTCCGGTGCTGCACCGGTATCTGGGAGTGATGGTCTGACGTTGACGTCGCCCCCAATGGCCAATGTGAGGAGGAGAGTGCCCCGGTCTGCCTGGTCTCCCGGTCGCCGCTTCCTCGATGGGTCTCGAATCGGGCGCTAGCTCGAGAAGAGCGGGTTGTTGATGGTGCCGGCCCTTCGAGCTTCCTGGCTCAGTGACCGGATCTCTGAGGTGTGCCTATCGAGCTGAGGTCCGTGCCGCCTCCTTTCGTCTCTGGCGGCTTGCCTTTGGCTTGCGTTGGCCCAGTGCCAAAGGGTATTCTCAGGTAACAGTCATGTGCATCATATGTGTCGATTTCCAGAAGCAGCAGATGACTCTCGACGAGGCGCGTCGAGCGTTCCGGGAGATGATCTCGGCTCTCGACCCAGAGCATGCCGAAGAGGTTCGCAAGATGCTGCAGGAGGCTGAGCGGGCGCAGTCCGACGACGCCTGATTGGTGGGTTGTCTGGGCCAGCTTTTTCGGCGAGCCTGTCGGGACGCCGGTTAGTTTTCGAGCGCCTTCAGCCGCTGACCAATCTCCTGTCGGGATCTTCGCGAGAGCTTGGGGTTGCTCAGAATCTCCCGATAGACGGCCGCGGCTTGCTTTTTCTCTCCTGCGCGGGCCAGCGCATCACCCAGGTCCAGCAGGGCTGCTGTGTTCCTCGCCTTCTCGATCAGCAGTCGCGCGATGGCGATTGCCCGGGCGTGCTGGCCTTGGTGAGAGTGGCTGCGTGACAAGAAATGCATCGCCAGCTGCCGGTTGGGGCCGTCCTCCAGCTTGGGAATCGCGCCGGACAGGGATGCGACTGCCTCGGGGTAGCGCTTGAGGTGATAGTACAGACGTCCAGCGAGAAACAAGAGAACGGGGTCGTCTTGGCGAGTTTGCTGGAGAAGTCGAACATCCTTCAGAGCTTGCTTGTATTCTTCCCGAGCCAGGTGAATTCCGGCTCGTTCGTAAATCGCTGGGACGAACTGAGGGTCGATTCGCAGCAGCGCACTGAAGTCGGCTAGTGCGCCGCTGAGGTCGGCCCCCTTGCCGTAGATCTGCCCGTCGAGGCCAGTCTGGCGCATCCGGCCGCGTGAGAGGTGGGCCTCTTTGAGTGTGGGGTCCAGGCCCAGCACACGTGTGAACAGCTGAAGGATCTCGCTGCGGTAAGCGACCGAATCCCTACGCCTGATCAGTTCGCTCGCTTTCTGGAAGTAACGCACCTTGTGGATCTGCAGCTCTCGCCGGATGCTGGAACGTGTCTCGGGTGATGCGTGAGCAAGTGCGCGATGGATGCGCTCGCTCGCTCGCTGGCCCAGTCGGTCCAGCATCGTCTCCAGTGCGATCTTCCCGATCTTTGGCTGGTGGGCCAGCAGCAATAGCAGGGGGTAGGCTCCGGCCGTCCCGAGTCTGTCGACCACTGTCTCGAACAGCTTTTTCGGCGACTGCTCGTCGGCCCGAGTCGCGACGGCTTGCGCCAGTTGCTGTGGGTCCTGCCGGAAGAGGTGGAAGCGTGCGGCCATGGCGACCGGGCGGGTTGCTTCGAGTAGCTTGAAGAGGGTGCCCGCCGTATGCGGATCTGTCGGGTGATGCTTGGCCAGGAGCCGCAACGCCTCGATCTGGACGCCATAGAAGCGGTGGTCGGCGCGCTGGGCGAGAGCCGCTGGGTCGTCGGGGGACACTCCATCCAGTACCGAGCGGGCAATACGGAAGCCGATGTCCTCCGTCCGGCGACTGGCGGGGATGCGCCACTCCTTGCTCGGAGGGGTAAGCCAGCTACCCCCTTGGACCAGGGTCTTCTGGGAGCGGTCGGGGCGACCGCACCACTCGCGCACACCCCCGGCCAGGCCGAGTACGCCATAGGGGGAGCGATCGATCTTGGGGGTTCCGGCGCTCGGCAGGTCGGTTTGGGTCTTGAAGGGTGGCTCGTTGCCCCAGGGGAGGGTGCGGCCATCTTCCCGGCCGTACGCTCTCCGCCATTCGAGGACCGAAGGGAGCCGCGCGCCAACCCAGAGGGCGTAGCTCATTGCATCCAGCCAGGTGACGCCTCGGACCGGTCGATTCCGCTCTTCTGGCGGACAGGTCTGAGGCCAGGTTTTGCCCCTGACGATCGGGAGTCGGCGCTGGGCTTCTTGCGTGCTGAGCGTGGCGAGATAGGCGTAGTACTTCTCTGCGGTTATTTCGCGAGTGCCGATCTCGAACGGGGTCATTCGCCCCGCGTCGGTTGGGGATACCGGCACCAGTCGGCGGTCGGCGGTGCTAGGCGCCTTGTCGATCCGCCAGGTCGCATCCCGTTCGAGCAGCAGAGGAAAGCTCACCTGCCCGACCTGAACGGCGTATCGGCCTCGTGGCAATCGGGCCTGAAGCGGCGTTTCGCCCAGCATCAGCGCGGTCCCGGCGGTCCGCAGTGAGCCATGGTCGGTAGGGCGGATCGTCACCGGAGCGCCCCGAGTGGGGGTTTTGATGGTGAGCTGGGCCAGCAATGGCAGGGTCTCGGCAAACGATCCAGCCTCTCCCGCCTGAGCCAGCTTCCAGAAGGCTGCCAGCCGGGCCGCCGCATGATCTGCCCTGTCGGCGCTCATCGCCTCGCGAGTTTCGAGCG
>CAZANL010000039.1:0-1486 GCA_964486115.1 uncultured Planctomycetota bacterium | reverse complement strand
TGATCGCTGTCCGAGAGAGTCAACGCCTTTTCGAAGTAGGTCAGGCTCTCGCGGTAGGAGCCGGTGGCCAGTCCCGATTCTGCGGCTTGCAGGAATGACTCGGCGCCCTTGCTTCGCCATCCGATCACCCAACCGAGGAACAACCCGATGGCGAATAATGCCAAACCGAGCCCGGCCAGCAGTGGCGTCGGGCGTATCGAGCTGGCCCGCTTGGATCTGTTCGTCTGGGGGCTGGCCGGCGATGGCTCGGAGATCGCGGAGCGTAGAGCTTGAGCCAACTCGGTTGCCGTGGCGTACCGCTTGGACGGCTCTTTCTCGATCGCCTTCAGAATCACCGCCTCCAGCCTGGGGTCCAGATCCGGCGCCAGTTCGCGGGGCGGCCGGGGTTCCTGCTCGAGCACCTGCGAATAGAGCTCGATAACGGAATTGCCAGCGTGTGGGAGTTCTCCGGTGATCACTCGGTACAGCAGGATGCCCAGCGCGTAGACGTCGCAAGGCGGGCCGATGTTGCGCTCGTCTCCGAGGATCTGCTCTGGCGACATGTAGTGAGGTGTGCCGACGATCTCGCCCGGGCGAGTCAGCACCGTCTCGGCGTCCAGGTCTCGCGCCAGACCGAAGTCGGTCAGATACGGGATGCCCTCCGCGTCGATCAGGATGTTGGCTGGCTTGATGTCCCGGTGGATGATTCGCTGCTCGTGCGCCTCGCCCAGTGCTTCGGCGACCTGTAGCAACAGATCGATTATCGGTTCGGGAGAGGTTGCGGATTTGAAGTAGCCCTCCAGGTCTACGCCGTCGATGAATTTCATCGTGTAATAAGCACGCTTCTGCTCGACGCCGATCTCCAGGACCCGGATGATCGAGGGGTGCCGTAACTTCTGCAGCGCCTGGGTTTCTCGCTGGAACCGAGCCGCCACCTCTTCCTGTCTGGCGGTGCCCTTGCGAACCAGCTTCAAGGCCACGGTCTGTTCTTTCTCCGGGTCGTAGGCTTTGTAGACGACGCCCATTCCGCCTCGGCCGATTTCTCCGATCACCTGGTAGCGGCCAAAAGTCGCTGGGAGAGTCTCCTGTTCATCGGCCAGCGAGCGGATGCTGGATTGGTCCCTGGGTGCTTCGATGACACTGGTCCCGCCACGGGTGCTGATCTCGATCAACTCGGACTCGAGGATCTCGTCCAGGTCGGTCGGCACGGTCAGTATCCCCTTGCAGCCGCGGCATCGTACTTTCTTGCCCGACCGGTGGTGTTTGACGTTGTACCGCTTGCCGCAGGTGGGACAGACCAGGATCTGCTGCTCCTGCTGCTCCAGGATTTCCATGAATTGCGTGGCGGTCAGCAGATTGTTGCGCACCATCACCTGCCCGAGTCGCAGAGTCTTACCCTGTTGGAGATACTGCGCCTGGTCCCTGATACAGGCCGCTACCTGGTCGGTCGCGATGTATCCCTTCTTGATTGCCAGGGTGCCGAACAGCAGATCTCGGTCCTTCACCG
>CAZANL010000038.1:14986-15326 GCA_964486115.1 uncultured Planctomycetota bacterium | reverse complement strand
CATGTTCAGCTCGACGTTTGTGGTGCTCATGACACCTGAAGTATAGCCTGTTGTAAGGGCTGAGGCTGAGGGACAGGCATACGGGATGTGCAGTGTGTGCGTTATGGCCGGGGAGTCGCTCCACCCCATCTGGCCTTTCCTGTCGAGGGTGGGGTGAAGAACTACAAAATGTAGTATTGCTCCGTGGGCCGCGAAATTGGTCCGACAGGGGCAGACTTTTTTCTGTCTGATGCCCCAAATCGAGGCCTGCCGAGACGTTATTGCGGACCTCAAGAGCGGCCTCGGCTATCGGGGATCGGGGCTGCGGCGATGACTTTGGCCACGACGGCTATTTGTGGCT
>CAZANL010000038.1:11911-14976 GCA_964486115.1 uncultured Planctomycetota bacterium | reverse complement strand
CACCGAACGGAACTGGATCTAATGGGACCGGTATTGACACGTCGGGGAGGAGGCCTGGTGGGTTGGGGCACGCTCCCTTGACCCTCCCGGCTCGAACCTCTCCCTTGCCTGGGTGAGAGATGGACATTATTGCGGCAGCACTTGGCCTGGTCGCCTGTATCGTGGTCTGGGCAGCACTGTTCAAGCCTTTCTTCGGAGATTGGGGTTACTTTCAGGAGTGCGTTCGCTACGTTGTCTGGAAACCAGACTTCTGGTCCCTGATACACGGCGAATTCACCGAGGACTTCCTGGCCACCGTGCGACTCCAATGTTGGATTGGCTGTGGGCTTGTCTGCGGTGTGCTGACGTACGCCTGGGTCATTTATTCGTGAGAGCGGTTGAATCTGGTGGCTGGGTCAGCGCTTGCTGCCAGGGGGCCCTGTCGCCCAGACGACCTTCCCAGGGGAAATCTGTCGCCTTTTTGAGTACACTGCGAACCCCATGACATCTGACCTGTACCCGATGATGGCCCGCCAGCAACGCGCGATCGTGCGCGGCCGGTTCTGGTTGCTGTTCGTGCCCATCGCTTCGATGCTTCTGTTCGAAGCGGCATTGGTCCTGCTGGGACTGCGCATATTGGCGGATCGGGTGGCACTGCCGATTCTTCCGACTCCGACATTGGTGGTCTATCTGGGTAGTCTGTCGTTGCTGGTTTCGCTGGCGCTGACCGCATTCTGGGTGGCTCGTGAGCGCTGGACCATTCAGCGCTGTGCGCACTACCTGGACCGCCGTTACGCACTCTCCGATCGTCTGGCGAGTGCCTGTGCCCTGGGCGAGCGGGGCGGTCGTTGGGAGGAGGCGCTCGTGCGGGATGCAGCTCAGCGGCTATCTGTTATCTTGCCCGGTAGCGCGAACCGCCCCGTGCAATCTCGCTGGCTGGTCGGAGCGCTGACACTCTTCATGTTGGGCGGGACCCCGATTTTCCTCTGGCCCTTGGCCGAGGCTGGCGCACGCCCCGGTAGGTCAGATGTGCGACGCGGGCAGCGTATGGCCCATGCACCGGGTGATGATCGGCGGGCCGGTCGTGCCGCTGTGCGAAAACGACGTGCCGCCAAGGCTGCCCCTCCGGAGACCCGACCGTTGGCGCAGTCCCCCACCCAGCCAAAGACCAAGTTGCCGGACAGGCGCCGAGACGGCGGCAAGTCCGGTCCCCAGCGTCGCCCGCAGGACCGTCGCGCGGACAAGCCGCCGGCTGGAAAGAAGCCCAAGGCAGCCGAGAAGCCGCTGCTGGGGCAGCCTCGACGCGTGCAGACGCGGCGGCGCAAGATCCAGGTGCAGCCACTGGTCGGTTCCGGCCGATTTCGCATCGAGAAGGGGAGCTTTTTTCACGCCGATCGAACCGGGAGTGAGGCGGGGGGAAAGCGGCGGTGGACTGCTCAGCTACATCAACATTATCAACGCCTGGGCGAGCATCAGATCGAGCGTGAAGTGATCCCAAAGGAAGATCAGCGGCTCGTGCGTCGCTATCTGGAGCTGATTCGGCCCAGGCGATAAAACTCCGAGTTTCCGCGTCGATGTCCTCCGCTCAAGGCGAGCCTTGGGGGTGATAGATGCGAAGCCGGGCGATGGGCGAATTCTGGCTAAACCATGCGTAAGCTCGCCCCGGCAGCCACGAAACGGTCCAGTGCGGCGCAGGAATTCCGGCTGTTCGTAAGGCCTCGCACGTCACCTGAGAACAATTGCGGCAAATGACATGGTATCGGTACTGACGTCGGTCCAGCTGTTCGAAGAAGCAGGCCACCCGGTCGATCTGGCTCCGAGGGACATCCAGGATGATTCCGTGAATGGGGGTGGGGAAATCGCGCAGCCTTCGACGTAGCCAACGAAGAAAGTTAGTGGATTTTGGTCCGCTGCGCGTCATCTGGTAGCGACGCTGGCCAATTCGCAATCCCAGGTGATTATCGTACGAGAGAATTTCCAAGCGATACTTGAGGCATGGAGATTCCTCCGAGGGAAAGATCGAAATTGGCGCCTTGACCCGCATCAGTGCATCCCATTATCCATTATTGGATGCACTGGGCCCAGCAGCGCTATGGAGCGAGCGCTTCGGCCATGCTGCCTGAGCGCAAGCCGGCAAGATCGATTGTCACGTAAGGGAATCCGGCCGCGCGGATCTCGGCGATCAGCCGGGAACGCACGATCGGTGCCAGGGCGCGGACCAGTTCCTGCTCGGGCAGCTCGATGCGCGCCACTGGGCCGTGATGTCGAACGCGAAAGGCACGGAATCCAAGTGCGCGCAGTGCGTTCTCGGCCGCTTCGATAGTCGACAGCTTCTCGTCGGTGATCATCTCGCCAAAAGGCAGGCGGGAGGCCAGGCAGGCGAACGCCGGCTTGTCCCAGACAGGCAGGCCGAGTCGCCTGGCGAGCCGTCGCACGGTCATCTTGTCCAGTCCGGCTTCGGCCAGTGGAGAGAGCACGCCCAACTCTCGCGCCGCGGCCAGGCCGGGGCGCAGTGTGTCGGACTCGTCTTCGCCACTGGTTCCGTCGAGCAGGACCGGATAGCCCATCGATCTGGCCTGCTCCCCCATTGCCGCATAGATCGTGCTCTTGCAAAAGTAGCAGCGGCTGGTTTCGTTGCGACGATAGTCCGGCTCTTGGGTCTCCTGGGTCGAGACGATCTCGTGGGGCACACCGAGCAGCTCAGTCAGCCTGCACGCGGCCTCTAGCTCGGCACGGGGCAGCGCGGGAGAGTCGGCTGTCAGGGCCAGCACTTTGCCCGGGAGAGAGAGCTCTGCGAGGGCGAGGACCAGGCCGCTGTCGACGCCGCCCGAGAAGGCAACGGCGACGCTGTCCAGCTGGGCCATCCGGTCCTCAAGCTGGCGTCTGAGCTTTCTCATGGGGGCAGGATAACAGCTATCAGTCTCCAAATCAACGGAACCCCTGATGGAGGCGACATATCGGGCAAAGCACTCTATTTTGTGCGTTTTGGGTTGACCGTACACCATTCGTAGTGCATAGTTCTCCCGATGCCTGCAGGGGGGCAGCCTCAGACATAGGGGTAGGGGGAGAGAATGACTCGGTTGATC